>CBDUBO010000468.1:0-2700 GCA_965365405.1 uncultured Rhodothermales bacterium
CGCGCGGCGCGCCACACCGCGCCTCTGCCCCTCGAAAACGGTCGCGTGCGCCTGCACGTGTTCGTGGACTGGGCGTCGGTCGAAGTCTTTGGAGGCGATGGGCGCGTAGTCCTCACCGACCAGATTTTCCCCGCTCCCGGCAGCGACGGCGTCTCCCTTTTCTCGGCAGGAGGCGCGGCCCGCCTCGTCTCGCTCGATGCGTGGGAGCTAGCCTCCGGGTGGAACGTCGCCACCACCCCCTGACACGCGCGCCACGGCTGCGTAAGCCCTCAACCCGAACTGTGCGATGCAGAACACCGTTTTATGCGTAGGCGAGATCCTGTGGGACGCCATGCCGGCAGGACTTTTTCTGGGAGGCGCGCCTTACAACGTGGCGGCCCACCTCCAGCGGCTGGGCCAGCCCGCGGCCCTCGTGAGCCGCGTAGGCGACGACCGGCTAGGCCACGAGGCGCTCCGCCGGATGGAGGCGAGTGGCGTAGGCACCCCTTTCGTCCAGACCGATCCCCACCTCCCGACCGGGTTCGTGCAGGTAGGGGTGGACAGCGACGGCATTCCCGACTACGAGATCCTGCAACCCGCCGCCTGGGATGCCATTGCGCTGAGCGAGGCGCTGCTGGATGCCGCCACAGGGGCCCGTGCCGTGGTGTACGGCAGCCTGTCGCAGCGGCATGAGGCGTCTCGCCGGACGGTCGAGGCTCTGATCTCGGCGGCGACTCTCGCCATTTTCGACGTCAACCTCCGCCCGCCCTTTGCCAGTCCTGCCGTCGTGCAGATCTCGCTGCAAGCCGCCGATGTGGTCAAGCTCAACGAAGAGGAACTGGGCGTGCTGAGCGGGTGGTTTGGCTGGCCTGCTTCGACGCGACGGGCCATCGAAGCCCTTGCAGCCGCCTCTGGCAGCCGCCTCGTCTGCGTCACCCGGGGTAAGGACGGCGCCGTGTTGTGGCGGGATGGACGCCTGATGGAGCACCCCGGCTACCCCGTCGCCGTGCGCGACACCGTCGGGTCGGGCGACGCTTTTCTGGCGGGCCTGCTGGCGGGCCTGCTGGCCGGGCAGGAAGACGCGGAGGCCCTCGACCACGCCTGCAGGCTGGGTGCCTTCGTGGCCACGCAATCCGGCGCCACGCCCGGCTACGGGCCCGAAGACCTCACCGCGTTCACGATGCTAGCCTCATGAACCCCGCTCCCCCACTTTCTCGACCTCACGCTCTTGCCCGCTACCCTCATGAAATCGCGCAGCTCCGTGTACTTCAGCACCATCGTCGCCGCGCTCGGTGGGCTGCTTTTCGGCTTCGACACCGCCGTCATCTCCGGCACCGTCGGCGCCCTTGAACGCGTCTACGCGCTCGACGACTTCTGGCTCGGCTTTACCGTAGCCATCGCCCTGATCGGCACCATCGTGGGGGCTTTCTCGGCGGGTAAGCCGGCAGACGCCTTTGGGCGGCGGCGGGTGCTCATCGTGCTGGCGGTGCTCTACTTCGTCTCAGCCATTGGCAGCGCGGTGGCGCAGACGTGGATCCCGTTTCTCATCTACCGCTTCGTGGGCGGCTTGGCCGTGGGCGCCTCCTCCGTCGTAGCGCCGATGTACATCGCCGAGATCTCGCCGGCGCCGCTGCGCGGGCGGCTGGTGATGGCCAACCAGCTCAACGTCGTGCTGGGCATCCTGCTGGCGTTTCTCTCCAACTACCTCGTCGCCCAGTCCTTCGACCCTGTCGTCGCGTGGCGCTGGATGTTTGGCGTCGAGGCGTTCCCGGCCGCCGTGTTCTTTGCTTTCCTCTTTTTCATCCCCTCCAGCCCGCGCTGGCTTGTGGCCAAAGGCCGCACGGAAGAAGCGCGCGGTGTGCTGGCGCGCCTTGGCCACGCCAACGTCGACGGGGAACTGGGGCAGATCGTGGCTTCCCTCGAAAGCGACCGGGGCCGCCTCGACGAGCCGCTTTTCAAGCGGGCCTACGCCTTTCCCATTTTTCTGGCCTGGGCCGTGGCGATGCTCAACCAGCTCTCGGGCATCAACGCGCTCATGTACTACGCGCCCAGCATTTTCGAGCGGGCCGGCTCGGGCAGCGAGGCGGCGCTGCTACAATCGGTGGCTGTGGGGGGCACCAACCTCCTCTTTACCGCCCTTGCACTTTTTGCCATCGACCGCTTTGGACGTCGTCCCCTGCTCATGGTAGGAGGGCTGGGCGCGGCGGTAGCCCTGGCGGCTACAGCCATCGGCTTCGGCAGCGCCGAGGTCTCGGGCGCACTCGTGCTCACCGGCCTACTGGGCTTTATTGCCTTCCACGCCATCGGCCAGGGGGCGGTGATCTGGGTGTTCATCTCGGAGATCTTCCCCAACCGGGTACGCTCGAAAGGGCAGGCGCTGGGGTCGTTCACGCACTGGTTCATGGCGGCCGCCGTGTCGTGGATCTTCCCCGTCGTGGCCGACGCCTCGGGGGCATTCGCGTTTGCGTTTTTCAGCGCGATGATGGTGGTGCAGTTCTTTTTCGCCTGGAAGCTAATGCCGGAGACCAAGGGGCTTTCCCTCGAAGAACTCGAATACAAGCTCGGCATGGGCACGCGCGAACTGGCCACGCTCGAACACGCCCGTGCCGCCGCGCCACCCGTGCGTGGTACCCATGACGTAGCACGCGAGGCGAACTAGCGCACGGTGAAGAGTTCCGACCACTCGGTCGTGTAGCGGGGGCTGCGGTGGGCCTGCTGCAT
>CBDUBO010000469.1:0-2689 GCA_965365405.1 uncultured Rhodothermales bacterium
TCTGCTCGAAATCGGCGTGCGCGTCGATGAGGGCGAGAAACGCCTGCTTGTCGGCGCGGGTGGCGGGTCGGATCTGGATGGCGGGCATGGGAAACAGGGAAAGGTCAGCAGTTTCAGAAACAGCGCCACGTGGGGCGCTGCCTGTTGCCTACCGGCCCCTCCGCGCCCTGTTCGGCAGAAAGGCGGGCTTCACCCCGCTTTCGCCTGTTTCCCCGACTGCCCTTCACGTTCCGCCATCATCGCTGCCACGCGCTGCGCCTCGGCGTCGCCTTCGGCCAGCCGCGCCCGCACGCGGGTCTGGTTTTCGGCGCTCTCGCGCTGCTCCAGCTTGAAGCGTCCGTCCAGGCTTTCGACCGTGATCTCGATGCCCACGATGGCCCCAACGAGTTTCTCGGCGTAGGGCAGCGCCTGCGTCTCCGGCGCGTCGAAGCCGGCCCGGATGCGGCTCAGCAGCGCGTGCAACCCCTCGGCGTCGTGGATGAGCCGGGCCCTGCCCCGCGCGTGGACGACGGCGTAGTTCCACGTCGAGATGCCCGTGGGCGGGCCGTACCATGCCGCCGACACGAACGCCTGCGGGCCGTGGAAGATGGCGAGCACGTCGGGATAGGTTTCGATGTGCCGCCAGTGCCCGTTGGCGCGGGCCATGTGTCCGACGAGCGTGCCGTGCGCCCCCGCCTCCGGATCAAACAGCAGCGGTACGTGCGTGGCCTCCGGCCCGTCCGCGCCCGCGCTCACCAGCGTCGCCAATGGGTGTGCGGCCATGAGGGCGTGGAGCGCCGCCGGGTCGGTTTCGCGGTTGTGAGGCGGCACGTAGAGGGGCATGGGTTCTAAAGGCAGGCAGTGCTGCAATGTAGTAGGGACGCGGCGTGCTACGCACGGGGTGCGTTCATCGGCACGCAGCTTTCGAGCCGATTCAGCTTCTCACGGCCAGCCCCCGCACCGCCGCCTTTCCACGGCAAAAGCGCGGGGGCTGCTTTGTTAGTGCACCCTCTTCCCAACACACCGGGGAAAAACCCGGACGCACGCCCGTGCGCGTCATGGTTACGCCGGCAGCCGGCTCTTCTGCGGACGGTCGAAGTGGCGATGCTGCGCAATGGCTTCCGTGAAGTACTCGGCAAAGCCGTCCGTCCCGTCGCGCATCGTCACGACGCCCTTGTCCGATTTTACGGCCCCGTCCGAAAGGGCAATTCCGGGCAGCCGGGCCTCGCGGAGCAGCTCCACCCCCTCGCCGGTGGCCCCGACTGCTTTGCCGTGCTTAAACGCCTCCTGCACAAAGTGGAGCGCGTCGCCCTGCTCTTTTTGCGCCGCGATGCTTTCCTGGCCACCCGGCACGAACACCGCATCGAAGAGCACCGAGGCCGTCGTGACGTGGCTCATGTCCACCTCTACCGCCTGCCCGTCGGCGCTCGTGACCGTGCCCATGAACTGCGCGACCACTTTGGGATGGGCGCCTCCATCCGCGAGTGCCTTTTTGACCGCCATGAACTGGCCGTGGTCGAAGCCATCGGCGAGCAGGATGGCCACCTTGCGCGTGGCGATGGTGTCGAAGCGGCCGCGGTGTTTGACGCTCACCTCGGGGACGCGCTTGTCGGTTTTTTTCCCGGCAAACGCCGCAGGCGGCTCGATGCCGACGCCCTTCGCGATCCGAACGGCGAGGTCGTGGTCGATGTGGTTGAAGAACTCGTCGATGAGCCGCTGCCGCACCTCTTTGCTTTCCACCTTGCCCAACTCGAAGTGGCCGGCGCTGACGAGGCGATCCTGCTCGTCGGGCTCGAGGCTGTGCCAGAACATCGTCGCCTGCGAGAAGTGGTCTTTAAAGCTCTCGCTGCGCTCGCGCACCTTCCGGCCATCCACCCGCTCCATGTAGTGGACGTAGCCGCCGGCAGATTCCGGGGCCATCATCGGGCAGCCGCCGCCGAGCGAGTTCGGGAAGTAGTTGACGCGGCCCCGGTTGATCGTCTGCCGCATAAACCCGTCGCGCTGGTTGTTGTGGACGGGGGCGAGCGGGCGGTTGATGGGCACCTCGTTGAAGTTTGCGCTCGAAAACCGGTTGATCTGGGTGTCGATGTAAGAAAACAGGCGGCCCTGCAAAAGCGGGTCGTTCGTGAAGTCGATGCCGGGGACGACGTGGCCGGGATGAAAGGCCACCTGCTCCGTCTCGGCGAAGAAGTTGTCCGGGTTGCGGTCGAGCGTCATCTTGCCGACGATGCGCACGGGCACCTCGCTTTCGGGGATGAGCTTGGTCGCGTCGAGCAGGTCGAAGCTGAACCGGTGCTCGTCCTCTTCTTCGATAACCTGGAGGCCGAGTTCGTATTCGGGATATTCGCCGTTCTCGATGCGCTCCCAGAGGTCTTTCCGGTTGAAGTCCGGGTCTTTGCCGGCAATCTTCTGCGACTCGTCCCAGACGAGCGCGTGGGTGCCGAGGACGGGCCGCCAGTGAAATTTGACGAAGCGGGCTTTGCCCTCCGCGTTGACCAGCCGGAAGGTGTGGACGCCGAAGCCCTCCATCATCGCGTAGGAGCGCGGGAGCGCGCGGTCGGAAAGCACCCACATGATCATGTGCGCGCTTTCCGGCATGAGCGAGATAAAGTCCCAGAAGTTGTCGTGCGCGGCCGAGGCCTGCGGCATCTCGGTGTGCGGCTCCGGCTTGATGGCGTGGACGAGGTCGGGAAACTTGATGCCGTCCTGG
>CBDUBO010000470.1:0-2673 GCA_965365405.1 uncultured Rhodothermales bacterium
ACGTGGGCCATCTACCCCGACTTCGACATCTACGTGGCCGACGCCGACGGCCAGAACGTCGAGCCGCTCATCACGGGGCCGGGCTACGACGCCGAGGCGACCGTCTCGCCCGACGGGCGCTTCATCATCTTCACGTCCACCCGCGACGGCGACCTCGACCTGTACCGCTACGAGATGGCGACGGGCGAAACCATCCGCCTGACGAGCACGCTGGGCTACGACGGCGGCGCGTTTTTCTCGCCGGACTCGCGGCAGATCGTGTGGCGCGCGTCGCGGCCCGAAGGCGAAGCGGCTGCGGCCTACCAGCGCTTGCTGGCCCAAGATCAGATCCAGCCCAGTGACCTCAACCTGTTCGTGGCCGACATCGACGGCCAGAACGCGCGGCAGGTCACCAACCTCAAAGGCGCCAACTGGGCCCCGTTTTTCCACCCGGACGGCAAGCGCCTCATCTTTTCGAGCAACCACCACACGCTTGCCGAGGGTGGGCGCGAGTTCGACCTGTTCCTCGTCGGCGTGGATGGGCAGAACCTGACGCAGATCACGCATTCAGGCACCTTCGACGCCTTCCCCATGTTCTCTTTCGACGGCAAAAAGATCGTGTTTGCCTCCAACCGCAACAAAACGCGGACGCCCTCGCGCGACACGAATATCTTCGTGGCCGACTGGGTAGAGGCGCCGGAAAGCGCCGACACCGCCTTCCGCACCCTCCCCGTGGGCGGCGACACCTCGCTGCCCGGTGCGCCAGGAAGCACGCCGCGTCCCGGCGGAAACTGAATTTCAATGGCCGACCCCAAGCCCCCCATTGGCGAGCAAGCCGGTAAAAAAGAGGCTGTCGAGGCGATGTTCGACAGCATCGCGCCGCGCTACGACCTGCTCAACCGCGTGCTCAGCTTTGGCATAGACCGGGGGTGGCGGCGCAAGGCCGTGGCGTGGCTGCGCGCCGACCAGCCGCGCCGCGTGCTCGACGTGGCTACGGGCACTGCCGACCTGGCCATCGAGGCGCTCAAGCTGGGGCCGGAAAAGGTAGTGGGCGTGGACCTGTCCGCCGAGATGCTCGCCGTGGGGCGCGTCAAGGTGGAAAAGCTGGGCGAGAGCGGGCGCGTGACGCTTCAGCAGGCCGACGCCGCCCAGCTACCGTTCGAGGAGGGCGCATTCGACGCCGCGCTCGTGGCCTTTGGCGTGCGCAACTTCGAGAATCTCGAAGCCGGGCTGCGCGACATCCGGCGCGTGCTGCGGCCAGGCGGTGCGCTCGTGGTGCTGGAGTTTAGCAAGCCGCGCCTGTTTCCCATCAAGCAGGGCTACGCCTTCTACTCGCGCTACATCCTGCCGCGCATCGGCGGGGCGCTGTCGCAGAACGAAGGGGCCTACGAGTACCTGCCCGCATCCGTGCAGGCGTTTCCTGACGGGCAGGACTTTCTGGCGCGGATGCAGGCGGCAGGCTTCGTAAAGACCGAAGTGCGCCCGCTCACGTTCGGCATCGCGTCGCTCTACAAAGGCTACAGGGAATGATCAATGGGCAATTCGGCAATGGGTTGAGTGTCAATGAGGGCGCCGAGCCTGCTCTTCATTGATCGTTGCCCCTTGCCAAATTGCCTATTGACGAATTGGTCAGCCCTGGCGTGAAGCGGCATAGGCCGCCGCCTCGGATTCGTCGTCGAACAGGATGACGCGGTCGAAGCGCCCGCCATCCGTCCAGTTGGCCGAGATGTCGCTTTCGCGCTGCATCTGGACTTCGCCCGTTTCGGAGTTCTCGAACACGACGAAGCGGGGGGCGTCAGGCAGCTTGGAAAGGGCGCTGCCGAGTTCTCCGGCGCGGTAGCGCCCCAGTTCGCGGTAGCCCTCGTCGAGGGCCGCGCCTTCCTGCCAGCGGCTCAGCCGGTACTGGCCCTGGTCGGGCGAGTGGACGAGGCGGTAGGTGGTTTCGTCGGTGGGGCTTCCGCCTGAGGTTTCCCCCTGCGCCTTTGTGTTTTCTCCGGCATTCACGTCCTGGGGTTCAGGCGCACGCACTTCGGTGCCCGTCGTGTTTTCTTCTTTGGGGCCACGGTGCTCGCCCGCGGTGGGGATGCTGCTGTAGTCAGACATGGGTTCGTGTGCTGGTTGACCGGCTAACGACGAAAGCGGGAGGGTAGGGCCCCGGAAGCTGCAAAGATGTTGTCGGGGGAGGATGGGGAGGGCAATGGTCAACGGGCAATTCGGCAACGGGCAATTGCAAGTGTCGAATGACGAATGACCAACCTCCAGCAGCCAACCGCTAACCTCCAGCCTCTTCGTGCAGAAACGCCAGCAGATCGCGGTCGGCGGGCGTGAGGGCGTGTTCGCGGCGGGCCATCACGGCCTCGGCCACGCGCAGAAATTTGTCGAGTCGGTAGGGGACGTACGCGCCCGGCTCGCCCCACGAAAAGGCCGGCACAAAACGGTCGTGAAACCCCGGTCCGTAGAGGTTGCACCCCACCCCCACCACGGTGCCCGTGTTGAACGTGGTGTCGATGGCGCACTTGGAATGATCGCCAAAGACGAGCCCCATGAACTGGTGGCCCGTGTCCACGACCTCGCCCTCCGCATAGTCGTAGAGCGACACCGGGCCGTAGTCGTTGCGCAGGTTGGACGTGTTGGTGTCTGCGCCGAAGTTGCACCACCGGCCCACGTAGGTGTGCCCCACGAAGCCCTGGTGGG
>CBDUBO010000471.1:0-2669 GCA_965365405.1 uncultured Rhodothermales bacterium
GGTAAAGGCCATCGAAACGTGCGACGCGGCCGCCCGGAAAGTGGTCGAGGCGGCCCGCGCGCACGGCTACGGCGTGACGATCATCGCCGACCACGGCAACGCCGACAAGATGAAAAACGCCGACGGCAGCCCCAACACGGCGCACTCGCTCGCCCTCGTGCCGCACCTCGTCATCAAGGATGGCTTCGCAGGCCCCATCCGGGACGGCAAGCTGGGTGACATCGCCCCGACGATTCTGGCCCTCATGGGCGAGCCCGTTCCCCCGGAGATGACAGGCGACGTGCTCGTTTAGCCCGCCATGCCCTCTTTTTTCCACCGCGCCGCTGCCCGGCTACGCCATCGCCGCGACTTCGACGGGCTGTGTCGGCAGGCGGGCCTCGACCTCGACTACCGCGCCAACCGCGACAGCGTGGCCGTGCTGCGGGAGGTGTTCGTGCAGCGCCGCTACGCCGACGGTTTCCCGTTTTACCAGAAGGCCACCATCGTGGACGTAGGCGCGCACAAGGGGTACTTCGCGCTGTTCGCCGCGCGCCACGCCGCGCCCGGTTCGCGCATCGTGGCCGCAGAGCCGCACCCCGCGACGGCCGCGACGCTGCGCGACAACCTCCGGCGCAACGGAGCCGGGCAAGTACGGGTGGAAGCAGTGGCCGTAGCCGGTAGCGCGGGGACGGCAGCGCTGCACCTGGACAGGAGCTTCAGCCATTCGCTCCACGCCGTGCCGGGCGCAGCCTCGGTCGAGGTGCCCGTCACGACGCTGACGGCGCTGCTTGGGGCGCACGGCATCGAGAGGGTAGATTTCCTGAAACTGGACTGTGAGGGGGCCGAGTACGACATCCTCCTCGACGCCGCGCCGGAAACGCTGGCGCGCATCCACACCCTCTCGCTCGAATTCCACGACCGGCGCGATGCGCGCTTTACGGGACAGGCGCTCGCACGCCACCTCGACGCGCACGGCTTCCAGATCGTCCACTTCCACCACGCCCCCACCACCCGCGACCGCAACTACGGACACCTGCTGGCCCTTCGCGGCTGGTAACCCCAACGCCCCATCCCTATGAAACACCTTCCCCACCTTTTCGAGCAGAACCGCGCCTGGGCCGAGCAAATGGTGGCCGAGCAGCCGGACTTTTTCGAAACGCTCGCCCGGCAGCAGGCCCCGCGCTACCTCTGGATCGGCTGCGCCGACAGCCGGGTGCCCGCCAACGAGATCACCGGGCTTTTGCCGGGCGAGATGTTCGTGCACCGCAACGTCGCCAACGTCGTCGTACACACCGACCTCAACTGTCTGGCCGTGTTGCAGTACGCCGTCGAGGTGCTGAAAGTCGAGCACGTCATCGTGTGCGGGCACTTCGGCTGCGGCGGCGTCCGGGCGGCGTGTACGAATGCGCGCTTCGGCCTCATCGACAACTGGTTGCGCCACGTGCAGGACGTGGCCCACGCCCACCGCGCCGTGCTCGACGCGATTCCCGACGAAGACCGACGCGTGGACGCGCTGTGCGAGTTGAACGTGGCCGAGCAGGTGCTCAACGTGTCCCGCACGACGATTGTGCAGGAGGCGTGGGCGCGCGGACAGGCGCTCGTGCTGCACGGATGGGTGTACCGCCTGCACGACGGCCTGCTGCGCGATGCGGGCGTCAGCGGCGGCAGCGACGCCGAGCTGCACGCAAGCCACGCCGAAGCCGTCGCCCGCATTGCCAGCACCTACGCCGGGCATTGACGCCGAAGGCCGCACGCTCCGCACAGCCTGGCATACCGGCGAACAGATCGAAAAAGCCCCCGCAGCCTGAGGGCTGCGGGGGCTTCGTTTAGCTGCTGGACTTGCGCCCGCTGCCGCCGGGCTTTTTGCCGCCGCCATCCTGCTTGTTGACCGTTGCCCAGGCGCGGCGCTCGGCTTCCTCGTGCGACACCCCGCGGTCCTCGTACGACTCCTCGATGTGCTCGGCCTTCCGTTTCTGCTTGTCGGTGTACTTGTCCTTATCTCCCTGTGCCATGGCAGTAAAGGGTTGGTTTACAGGGACCTGACACCAGAACTGCGGCAAGAGGAGCCCGCCATTTTGTGACGTTCACGTAGCGCCTCAGCGGAGCGTGAAGCGCGTCGGCAGGAGGGTCTGCACCTGACCGTTCTGGCCCACGAGCGCGTCGAGCAGGGCGGCGCGCTCGCGCAGCAGCCGTTCCGTGGGCGATTGCCAGGCGGCCAGCCACGCGCGCGCCTGCGTGTTCATGCCCTCCAGAAACCGCTCCAGCGTCGTCTTGGGGCGGGGCAGCACGCGCACGCGGTAGGCATCGCCCTCCAGCCCCGCCCGCGCCGCCGCGATCCGCAGGGCGTCCCGCAGCCCGCCCAGCACGTGGACGAGGCCGAGTTCGTGCGCCTGCGCGCCCGTCCACACGCGCCCCTGCGCGATTTCATGCACCCGCGCCGTGTCCAGCCCGGTCGCCGCCGACACGTGTTCGAGAAACGCGCGGTACGTCTCGTCCACGTTGCGCTGGAAAATGGCCCGCTCGGCGGGTTCCAGCGGCTCGACGCCCGAAGCCATGTCGGCAAACGGACCCGTCTCGATCTGGTCGAAGGTGATGCCTACTTTGTTTTCGAACAGCCCGGAGGTGTTGAACATCAGGTTGAAGACGCCGATGGAGCCCGTGATGGTGAGCGGGTTGGCGACGATGGAATC
>CBDUBO010000472.1:0-2663 GCA_965365405.1 uncultured Rhodothermales bacterium
GAGGTGGCGTCGAAGTCGCCCAGTTCGACCGAGCCCGGCAGGTAAGCGATGCCCTCTTTCTGCATGGCCAGGGTGTAGCTCTGCCGCAGCGTGGCCCGGAAGGTGTCGGCGCGGGCGGTGTACCCTTCGGCGTCCGCACGGCCCAGCAGGCGGGCCAGAAAGGCGGCGTCTTTGTAGCCTTTGAGGGCAAACGAATAGTCCCAGAACGAGTGCATCGGTCGGACCGAGTACCCTTCGTGCGAGATAGAGGCGGGCAGGAGGTCGAAGTACGCCCGCAGCGTATCGCCCGTGTATTCAGGCCCGCGATGGGTAGCGCGCAGCGCGTCCATGTAGGCCACGGCCTGCTCGACGTGCGGCCACATACGGCGGGCAAACAGGGTGTCCTGGGTAAAGCGGACGTACTCGGCCACGCCGTAGATGAGCTGCCCGTGGCTGTCGTGTTCGGGCACGTTGCCCGCACCCAGCCGGTCTACGCAGCAGGGCACGTAGCCGTCTTCTCGCTGGTAGGGCGCGTACCATTCCAGAAAGGTGCGCACCTCGTCCCACAGGCCAAGCCGCAACAGGGCCGCACCGGTAAGGGTGCCGTCGCGGATCCACGAGCGGTCGTAGGAACGGCTTCCGGGCTGGATAGAAGGGCCGTCCTGGTTGATAAGGACGTAGGCGAGGTTGGCGCGGATGGCCGGGGCGAGCGACGCGCCGGGGACGCTGAACTCGACGCGGTCGAGTTTTTCGCGCCACAGGGCACGGGCGCTGTCGAGCGCAGCGGCGGCGCGCGGGTGCGTCCACGTAGTGGGTCGGGCCGGTTCGATGGGCAGGGCGACGTAGAACGTGTCGCGCCCGCCCGGTGGCAGCTTCAGCGGGTGCGCGAGGGCGTACTCGCGCCATACAGACGGCGCGCCGGTGCCCGCGCAGGCCCGCCATTCGGGCGCGTCCAACACGCTCTGGCCCGCGTCGAGCGCGCACGCGGCTGCGATGGAAGCCGCCGGGTAGGTGTCGAGCGTGCCCCGGTAGCCTTCCACGAAGTAGCGGCCCGCACCGGGAGCGGCGCGCACCTCGCCCAGACGGCCCATGCCGCCCGCGCCGTTGAGAAACTGCCACGGCGGGTTGACCTGGAAAGGCCGCAGCAGCACCAGGAGAGTGTCGTTGCGGGGCGCGCTGGTGGCGTTGTGGGCCACGTAGCGCACCGCGCCCATGCCGTTGTGCACCCACGCGGTTACTTCGAGGGCGGTGCCGTCCGGGTACTGGCGCTGCACCTGCGGGATGGGCAGGCCGTCCAGCAGGCTCTGCGTGTGCGCGGCGTCCGCCCAGCCGCGTGCCCGGCCGCCGTGCTGCCAGAACGGCTCGGCGCTGAAGCCGAACTTTTTCAGCTCTACCGCGCCCGACTGGCCCACGAGCAACTCCTCCATACCACCCGGCTCGCCCGCCACCGTCCAGTACGTCTGCGTAGAGTCGAAGTAGGCGGGAAAGGTGCCGTGGCGCGCGCGCCGGCTCATCCAGGCGAAAAAATGGTTGGGTGATTCTCCGACAGCAGGCGGCAGCAGCGTCAGCCTTTCGACGCGCGTAGGCTGAGGCGTCTCTACCTCCAGGCGGACGTAGCGCACGTCGAGGTTGGGGAGGTAAAAGGCTTGGCGCGGGCCGGGGCGGCGCGTGTCCACAAGCACGTCCCACCGCCGTCCGTCGTCCGACCGCAACAGGCGGTACTGAATGGGGCCCCCCGCTTGCGCCCGCATCGTCATGGTGTCGCTTACGATGGTACCACATCCTTCAGCCGCGCAGGGCGCGTTGTCGGCGTCCACGTTCACGATGCACGGCGTGATGGTGCAGTTGGGTGGATGCGTGGCAGGTGGCACGTTCCAGTCGAGGCTGATGCCGCCCGCGCTGCGCGCCGCGCCCAGGTCGAGCGTGAGCGTGTGGCGGCCTGGGGGCACCTGCCAGCCAGCCACGCCATCTGCGAGGGCCGCGCCTGGCTGTCCCGCCGAGGCCGTCACGTGGGGCGGCTGGGGTGGGCCGGGCGGCGCGAGGGCCTCGAACGTGAAATCGTCCAGCCACACGGTGCCTTTGCCGCCCTCCACGGCCGTCACCACGAACTCGACGTAGCCGATGGAGCGGGGCGGCGCGCCGTCTGCCGGCCCCCACGCAAACTCGACGTGGCGGTCGCGGGTGACGAGGGTCTGCCAGGCCGTTGGGTAGCGGAGGTGGCGGCGGTTGTGCCACCACACGCTCGCGCCGTCGGGGCTTACGAGCTTGAACTCCAGGTCGTTGGTGTAGGCGCTGTCGGCGCGGAGACGGTAGGCGAAGCGGTAATGGTCGGGCAGGGTCAGGTCCACGGCGCGCCGGGCGATGGCGTAGCCGCCGCGTCCGTTGAAGTCGTAGTCCATGCGCAGCGCGCCGTCGTCGGTGGAGAGGCGTAGCGCCACGCCGTCCGCGGTCGCCGTCTGCCAGTGAGACGCGTCAGCGAAATCGTCGAGCACGCGCACCTGGGCGCGGGCCGGACAGGTCAGCATCAGCAGGACGAGGATACACGCGGCGAGCACACGGGTCTTGCACCGAAAGCTGCCGTGCTGCACCGTCGTTCTGTCCGCCTGCCCTGTTTCGATTACCGCGCGCCCGGCGCGTACTTCGTGAACGTCTGCACGCGAGGTAGGCTGCCGCTGTTCGGGGAG
>CBDUBO010000473.1:0-2658 GCA_965365405.1 uncultured Rhodothermales bacterium
CCACACCCAGGACGCCCTCGACGCCCTCGTCAACGTCTTCAACGACGCCCACGAGTCCGGCCTGCGCGGCGTCAACGACACCACCAGCACGGCAGACCGCGAGACGCTCGCGCGCCATGTGGACACGCTGGTCGAGGCCGCCCTCGACCAGCTCAACCGCAAGAGCGGCGACGAATACGTCTTTGCAGGCACGGCAACGCTTTTGCCCGCCGGCACCACCCCCTTCGCCATGACGCCCGCCGGGGCCGTGTACAACGGCAACGCGGGCGACCGGCTGCGCCAGATCGGACCGGACACGCAGGTGCCCGTCAACGTCGCCGGCAGCCTGATCGCCACGGCGCCGGGCGGCCTGCCCATTCTCGACAGCCTCAAGGCGCTCTCGGACGCGCTGCGCGGCGTGCCGGGCGCGCTCACGCCCTCTCAGGCCCTCGCCCAGGTCGAAGAAGCGCGCGACCACGTCATCAACATGGGCAGCGAAGCCGGCGAGCGGGCAGGTCGCCTCGAAATCGCCCTCGACCACCTGCGCGACGTGCGCACGCCGCTCGAAGCCGAGCGCTCGCACGCCGAGGACACCGACTATGTGGACGCCGCCACCCGCATGCAGGATGCCCAGACGCGTCTCCAGGCTGCCCTCAAGGTGACGGCCTCCATCAAGCAGACCTCGCTGCTCGATTACCTCCGCTAACGCTACGCCCCTGACGATGGAACCCCTCGCGTCCCGACGCCCTCCGCTGGGCAGCCTCGAACTGCGGTGCCCGCCGCTGCCGCACACGATCATCGAGGCCTTCGACCTGATCGACCACCCGGAAAAGCTGGACGTGCCCACCGTGACGCGCATGGTGGAGCGCGACCCGTCGGTGGCGGCGCGGCTGCTTCAGAACGTCAACTCGGCCTATTACGGCCTCAAGCGCACCATCACGTCCGTCGAGCGCGCCGTGGTGCTCATCGGCCCCGTCGCCGTGACGGGCATCGTGGTGGGCATGAACATGCTGCGCCTCAAGTCCGTCGTGCGGCCCTCCTCGGCCGAGACGTACAGCCGCCTCATGCGGCACTCGCTCGCCACGGCGTTTATCGCCCGCCACCTGGACGAAGGCACGCCCGGCGCGCGGCGCGCTTCGGGCGACGGGATGTCGCAGTTCGGCATCGGCTTCACCGCCGGCCTCCTGCACGATTTCGGCAAGATCATCCTCGTCTACAACTACCCCGACCAGGCCGTTTCGCTCTACGACGAGGGCGCGCTGCGCCAGCACGTAGCCGAGGCCGACCTGACGCGGCTCGAATCGCTGCTTTTCGGGTGCGACCACACCGAGGCCGGCGAGTACGCCGCGCGCAAGCTCAACTTCCCCGAACTGCTCGTCTCCGTCATGCGCTACCACCACCGCGACGCGCGCGAAGCGCCGCTCGTGGACGGTGGCCACAACGTGCACGACATGATCGAGATCGTGCAGGCGTCCAACCTGGCGGCGCGGGCGCTGGGCTACGGCTTCAGCATCCCGACGCGCTGGGTGGACTGCATGGCCGACCCCATCTGGGCGCACCTGTGCAGCAACCAGAAGGTCGGATTCGACGATCCGCAGGAACTGCTGAGCGACCTCTACCTCCAGCGCCACCACATCGACGCCTACGTCGAACCCCTCACCACGTCGCTCTCGGAATCGCTCGCCTGAGCCACGCCGCCCGCCCTGATGCAGCTTCTCGTAATCAGTCCGTCCAAGGTGTTCTGGCGTGGCGTGCACAACGCGCTGCGTGGGCTGAAGCACAGCATCACCGAATGCGAGACGGGGGCCGCCGGCCTCAAGAAGCTGCGCAACGGTCAGTTCGAAACCGTGCTGCTCGACGCGGGCCTGCACGACATGACGGGGCTCGATTTCCTGGAGCAGTACGGCATCCTCGTGGACGACGCGCAGCGCTGCCCCCTGCTCTACTTCTCCGCCCAGGCCACCCTCGATGAAGTGCTGCAAGCCGTCGAGAGCGGCATTGACGACTTTATTGTGCTGCCCTTCGACAACGAGGTGCTGCGCAAAAAGCTCGACCGCCAGGTCAAGCGCGTCAACGAGGAGAAAGTCCGCCGTCGCGCCGAGCAGCCCGAGGCGCCCTACACGCCGACGTTCGTGCCCCAGCCCCAGGTGATCCAGCTGGACGAGTTCATCGCCGAGCTGGAGAAGCTGGAGGCGAGGGTTCCGGCCGCGCTGCCGCCTGCCCCCGAACCCGATGAGGACGAAGTGGCGGCCCGCCGGATGCGCTACACGCGCCGCACCACGATTGGTGTGTAGCCTGCCGCTCCACTCGCCTGCATGCTCCCCGAAACCCCGATGGCTACCGCGCCACCGGGGTTTTGATTTTCCAGCGATGCCACGGCGGAGGGCGGGCCACGGCACGCCCCTACGGGAGAATGGGCGCAGGCCAGGACAGGGCACAGTGCAAAGCAGGGCGCAATGAATTGCGCCCCTACGGTTCGCCCGTTGACCATTGCCGAATTGACCATTGCCCTTTCTGCCCCATCCCACGGCCCCATTTTTTTCCAGCCCGTGGATTTAAGAGGGCTTAGGGCCTTGCGATAACCCTTTCAGCACCCACAGTGCTACAAGCCAGAACCCAAAACCCTAACCCAATCACGACCATGGCATTCGGAGACTTCGCGCGCATTAACACGAACGT
>CBDUBO010000474.1:0-2657 GCA_965365405.1 uncultured Rhodothermales bacterium
GCGTTGCCTTCGGCCCGCAGCATCGCCAGCACGCCCGCTTGTTCGGCGGTGAGGCGTCCCCGCGTCGTCTTCATCTCGACGTAAAGGGCGGCGTAGCCGCAGCGGGGCACGGGCAAGCACAGGTCGGGCACGCCCCGCCGCACGCCCTCGGCTTTCATGCGAGCGGCCACGGCTGGCACGCGGTGGCCTCCGTTGGGCACGGCGTAGAGCAGACGCAGCGCGGGGTGCTCTCTCGCGTGGAGGGCTGCCCAGCGGATGAGCGCGGCTTGCTCACGGTGTTCGGCATCACGCGGCATCGTGCGCCCCCGCAAGGATGGAGGCCTCTGAAACGCATTCCTCCGCTTGCACGGCACCCTGCCACAGCTCAGCGGCAATGGCACCTTCAAGGTGCTCGGCACCTTTGCCCTTCGGCCCGGCAAGCGCCGCGCCGCGCAGCCTGCTTACTTCGTCGCCGTAGGCTCGTCGCTCCTCGCCCCACAGCTCGAAAAAGAGCACCGCGCCGATGGCGTCGCCCCAGGCCGATAGCAGGCGGGCGAGTAGCTGCTCGGCAGGCGCGAGTTCGCCCCGCAGCAGCATCGCCACGCCCGCGTGCAAGCCCACCGTAGGGGTGACGTGTACGCGGCTGATGGATTCATCAGCCCCCTGGACGAGCGCGAGCGAAGGCCGCGTCGAGGCAAGGCGGCGGGCAAAGCGCTCCATGTCGCCGGCGCTGTCGATGCGCTCGGGAGCGCGCTCGGGGGCAGCGTTGCAGGTTCGCACCTGCGCGCCGCGGAGTGTGTTCGGCAGGGTGTGCATCATGGCCATCTCAGATGAAGGCGTTGAGGGCGGGGTCGTAGTCCGTCGGCCCCGTCCTGTCGAGGGCGTGACGCTGCACCGATTGCACTTCTGCACCTGCTCCGTCCCCGGACGGTCGGACTTGCTGGACTACCGGACTTTCTGGACTTTCGCCCCGCCCGGTGGCGTCTTGCGGCTTTCCAAAGTCCGGATAGTCCGGATAGTCCAGCAGTCCGGAAAGTCCGGGCAGCGCGAGATCGGGCCGGTAGGTGCGTCGCACGTCCCGGTACAGTCCGTGCGCCGCCCGCTCGATGCGTCCGTCACACAAGCGTTTGAGCCAGTCGTAGGCTGTCGAGCGCGACAGCGACGCCAGGCGCCGGGCAGCGTCCACGAATTCGGTGGCCGAAAACTCCTCGGCCAGCGTGTCGAGCACGCGGTCGTAGGGCGTCTGCGCCTCGGCCTCCATGCCCAGCCGGTTCGCCACGCGGGCAGCCTCGCGAACGAACCACTCGGCCAGGCGCACGGCGCGGTGCATTGTCGCTTCGGTGAGCGGCGCGTGAGGCAAACGCCCGTCGTGCCCGGCCTCCACGGCGTCGGCCAGGTGGACGACGAGCGCGAGCCGGACGGCGTGCATCTTGGCCTTGCCCAGCACGGCGCGCACCGGCCCCTCGGGTACGGCGTCCATGCGCCGGGCGTTGGCGTCGGCGTAGCGTTTGAGCAGGCGGAACGCCTCCGGCCCCACCTCCACGAGTTCGGGGCCATCCGGGCCGGGCTGAAGGTCGTAGAGGCCGCGCACGAGGCGTTCGTAGCGCCCTCGCGCCGCGTAGCTCACCGATACGTCGCTCAGCCCGAAGGCGCTTGACGGCGGCATCGCCAGCATCAAACGCGCCGTGAATCCGCTTTCGGCGTGCTGGCCCGTCAGGCGGCGAGCGAGCACGCCCGGCTGCACCGTGCCGGTGACGGAGACGAACGGGCGCTCGATAAACTGCGCGGGGCGGTCGCCCGTCTTGCGGTCCACCGTCGTCTGCCGTCCGCCGTGGAATTCGATCCACGTCTGCAAGTCGCTCTCGCTCTTGCGGTAGGCGTCGAAAGAGCCGAACCACCCGGCGAGTTCGTCGCGTGCCAGGAGCACCCCACGCGGGTTCTCGCCCAGCACGCGGGCCACGGCCTCCGTTGTCACGTCGCCCATGCGAAAGCGCCGGCAAGTGGGCATCTCGGGCGGGGTCGTCTTGTCGCGCTTGGCGGCCTGCACGGCTTCACGGTGATCCGCGAGATCACGCTCGAAGTCGCTGCGGGCACCGCGTTCGAGCGCGTACGCGGGTTCGAGCGCGAGGTCGAGCGTGGGGCTTTTCGTGGTGCCGGAGGGAGAGACGATGGCGCTCCACAGGGCGGCGGGTTCGATCCAGTCGGGCTTGACGCGCAGGCGGGCGCTGTTGCCGATGGCAGAGGCCAGCACGACGAGCGCGGGCAGGGCAATCATCACGCTCTCGCACTCGTAGGCGGCGGCACCTTCGCGGGCGAGGTCGCGCACGGCCTCGGGTAGCGCGCCCGTGGGGAAGGGCTTGAAGTCGAGGTCGGGCGGGGGCGCGTCGTCGGCTTCGAGGTCACGCTCGGCCCGGCCATCGCTTCGGTGTAGCGCGTGGCCGCTCGCGCCATTGGTGCGCGTACCATTGGTGCGCCCCTTCGGCTCGTACACGTCCGTCCGCCCCCGTAGCGCCGTCGAGATCGTGAGCGCGCCGTAGGTCTGCGCGCCGCGCCGCTCGTCCCACTTGGGGCGCATAAGGCCGCTCCGGCGGAAGAGCGCGTCGAGGCGCAGAGCGTCGCCACCTGTCCAGAAGGCCAGGTGGGAGCAGAGCGCGAGGTCGGCGGCGCTCTCGTCGCCA
>CBDUBO010000475.1:0-2647 GCA_965365405.1 uncultured Rhodothermales bacterium
GGGCGCACCGTGGCCGTCACACCCGCCGAGCCGTCGTACCACAGGTCGAACGTCAGGCGGTCGTTGCTCTGCCCGGCGGCGGGTGTGTAGGTAGGAATGGTGAACGAGAAGGTCGTCGTGCCCCCGTCAGCCGTAGTGCCGGCGATGTGGCCGAGCGTGCCACCGTCGTTGCCCGCCGAGAACACCGCCACGCGGCCTGCCTTGTTGCCAAAGAGGTTGGTGACGGCCACTTCCTTTTCACCCGTGCCGTCGTGCGCGCCGAACTGCGAGCCCAGGCTCAGGTTGGCGACTGCTGGCTTGCCCGCCCTGGTCGCCACGTCGTCGCAGTAGGTGAGCGCGTTGACGATGGCGGCCGTCGAGAAGGAGCCGTTGCCCGCCTTGATGGCGACGATTTCAGCCTCGGGGGCCATGCCGACGTTGCGAGCGGGGTTGAGCGAGGCGCCGTTGCCCGCCGCCGTGCCCGCCACATGCGTGCCGTGCCCATCGGTGTCGGCGGTGCGCAGGGCCGCGCCACCCGCGAGGGCCGCCTCGATCTGCGCCTTGTTGTACTGGACGCCCGCGGTAAAGCCGGGGGGCGGTGTTTCGCCCTGCAGGGGGGCAATGGTCTGGTCCCAGATGGCGTGGATGCGCGACCGGGTGGTGTCTGCCGGGTCGCGGAAGTCGAGGTGCCGCCAGTCGATGCCGGAGTCCACGATGCACACGAGCACGCCCCGGCCCGTGTAGCCTTTGTTGCCCAGCGTGCCCTGGCGCAGCGCCTGCACGCCTACGAGCGCCGCCGCGCCGTCGTTGTCCGGGTAGTGCAGGCTGCCGGCATCCACGTACTGCACCGAGGGCAGATCGGTGGCCGCCACGAGCGCGTCGGCGGTGCCGCGCACCGTCACGAACGCGGGAAACCGCGCCTGCACGCGCAGGCCGAGACTTTCGAGCGCGTCCGGGTCGGTGGTGTAGATGACGGCGTCCAACTCGGCGGCCGTCTTGCCGCTGCTCTGCACCTCTGCCAGGTAGGGCGCAAACGTCGGAGAGGTGCGGGCGGGCTGCTGCGCAAAGGCGCTGGTGACGGCGAGGGAGAAAAGGAGAAAGGCCCGGTAACGGCGCTGCATACCTGCGTCTTGTTGGAGGATCGAAACGGAAATGCGGCTATGCCTCCCAACGTCCACACCACCTGCTCGTTACAGCCGCGTAACAACGCCTAAACCTAACGTTTCCAACTTTGTTGCGTCAATGGCAAAGGCGCTTTTCCTGACACGCTCGTGCGGTCAGCCGTCTCGGTGGGCCGCGTCGGGGCTGAAGGCGGGCGCGCACACGGCCCAGTACTCGGCTTCTTCCTCGAACGGATTGCGGTAGCGGATGCGCTCACCCGCGTGGCACAGCACCACCTCGCCCGCCCGCACGTCCGTCGCGCCGCCCTCGGCGTCCACGCGGATCGTGCCGCGCAGCACAATGGTCACCTCGTCGAAGTCGGGCGTCTGAAACGGCTCGTCCCAACCCGGCGGCGCAACCATGTGCGCAACGCTGAGAGTCGTGGTGCCTGTCTGCACACGCCCCACGAACTCTTCGATGACTTTACCGCCGGGCGCGGCGATGCGGGTAGGGATGGAGATGCGCTGGGGCATTGTTAATGATCAATGGTCAATTCGTCAATGCTCAATTGTGAATGTGCGGAATGCGCTTCATTAGCCATTGACGAATTGGCTCATTCATTTCCGGCCCTTCGCGTCCGGGTCGGCCCCTTCGCGTTCGACGCGCGTGAGGGCGCGTTCGAGCAGTTCGAGGCCCCGGTCAATCTCGGCTTCGGAGATCGTCAGCGGCGAGCGGAAGCGGATCGAGTGGGTGCCGGAGCCGAGGATGACGGTGCCCTCTTCCCAGCACGCGTCGAGCACGCGGTTGCGGAAGCCGGGCGAGGGCAGCGTGAAGGCGCAGAACAGGCCGCGTCCGCGCGGACTCGTGACGCTCGCGTGGCGCTCGGCCAGGTCGGCCAGCCGCTTTTGCAGGTGCTGCCCCACGGTTTCGGCGTGCGCGACCAGGTTGTCTTCCTCGATGATTTCGAGGATGCGGTCGAAGCGCACCATGTCCACCAGGTTGCCGCCCCACGTCGAGTTGATGCGGCTGGAGGTCTGGAAAACGTGGCCTTCGACCTCGTCCAGCTTTTTGCCGGCCAGGAAGCCGCACACCTGCGTCTTTTTGCCGAACGCCATCAGGTCGGGCTCGACGCCGATGGCCTGGTGTGCCCAGAACTTGCCCGTGATGCCCACACCCGTCTGCACCTCATCGAAGACGAGCAGCGCGTCGTTTTCGTGGGCGAGGTCTTTGAGCGCCTGCAAGAACTCGCGCCGGAAGTGGTTGTCGCCGCCCTCTCCCTGTATGGGCTCGATGATGACGCAGGCGATGTCGTCGCCGTGCTCGTGGAAGGCGCGTTTGGCCTGTTCGAGCGCCAGTTTCTCACGCTGTTCCAGGCTTTCCAGGTGCGCGTCGAGGGGGAAGACGATGAACGGGTTGGAGATGCGCGGCCAGTCGAACTTGGGGAAATACTGCGTTTTGCGCGGATCGGCGGTGTTGGTGAGCGGGAGCGTGTAGCCGCTGCGGCCGTGGAAGGCCTGGTCGAAGTGCAGCACCTGCTGGCCGACTTCGCGGCGGTAGCCCTTCTGGA
>CBDUBO010000476.1:0-2645 GCA_965365405.1 uncultured Rhodothermales bacterium
CCGTCCACGCGAAGCTGGCCCCGCCGGGGGCCACGCCCAGCCGGTCGGAGGCGGGCGGCAGAAGCTGACGCAGCGTCTGCGCGCCGTAGAACAGCCCCGCCTCGGTGGCCGCACGCACGGCAATGGCCGTGGGCGTCACGTCGAGCGTGTACCCTTCCGCACCCGTGTCGGCGGCCCGATCGAGCGTAAAAGTGACGGCGGCCGCCCCCCCCTGCGCCACGGGCACGGGCAGGCCGGACGCCAGCCGCAGGCGCGCTGCCCACGCCTCGGCCACCTGCACCGCCGCGGCATCCGAGCCCGCGACGCGGGTGTCCGCCGTAAAGGTGAACACGCCTTCGCGCGCTTCGAGGTGCTGCGGCTGCGGCACGATGGCGTAGCGCGGCACGCCTTGCGCGTGGGCAGAAGCGAGGGGTAGCAGGAGGAACGCGGCGAGGCAGGCGAGAAGCAGCAGAGAACGGGTTGGCATGGCGACGTGTGCTGGCGGATATTGACCTGACAACGTTTGCATAGTACGACGCCGACGGCGCTTCCGCCACGCTTCCCGCCCGCTCTGCCGCCCGTTTCCCCTGCGCCAATGATCACGCTTGCAGCCGACCTGGGAGGCACGACGATCAAGGCGGGGGTGGTGCGCGGCGGGCAGGTACTGGCCCGTACCCGGCTGCCCGCCGACGCCGGACACGGCCTGGGTGCCCGCCTCCCCGCACTATCGGGCGCGTTTGAAACCCTGCTGCACCAGGCCAAAGCCGACCGCGCCGACGTGGGCGGCGTGGGGCTGGCGCTACCGTGCCTGCTCAGCCGCGACCGGCAGCGCATCGTCTCGACGGTGGATAAATACGCCGATGCGCCCGCGCTCGACCTGGCGGCGTGGGCGCGGCAAACGTGGGGAGCACCCCTCGCCCTCGAAGGCGACGCCGTGGCCGCCCTGCTGGGCGAGTGGCAATACGGCGCGGCACGCGGCTGCCGCCACGCGGCCCTGCTCACGTTTGGCACGGGCATCGGGTCGGCGGCACTTGTCGAGGGGCAGCCGCTGCGCGGCGCGCACGGCGCGGCAGGCACGCTTTTCGGCCACCAGACGCTGTGGCTCGACGGCCGACGCTGCCTGTGTGGCAACGTCGGCTGCGTCGAGACGGAGGCTTCGACGTGGAGCCTGCGGCAGCAGCACGGCCCCGAAGCCGACCTGCAATGGCTGTTCGCGCCCGGCAGCGACGCCTCCCGCGTGGCGCTGCGCCGGCACGTGCTGCGGGCGTGGGGCGCCGCCCTCGTCGGCGTCGTCCATGCCCTCGACCCCGAAAAGATCGTGCTGGGCGGTGGAGCCATGCAGGCGGCAGACGCCATCCTTCCCGGGCTCGACGCCTACGTGCGCGCCCACGCCTGGCGCCCCGACGGGCTGCCGCCGCTGCCCCTCGTCGCAGCCGCGCTGGGCGACGACGCGGCGCTGCTGGGGCTGGCTTGGGCCGTCTCCACGCGCTGCACTCTGCCCGCCTGATGGCTGCTTTCACCCTCTCCCCGCGCATAGCCGTCGCCGGTCACGACGCCGAGGCCCTGCAAGGCTGGCCGGCCATCACGGCCCGCCTCGAAACCGCGCTGCACGCCTCCGGCACGCTGACCGTGGAATGCTACAGCGGCGTTTTCGAAGAGGAGATCGTGGGACACCTGCCTGCAAACGCCTCCGTCTTCCGCACCCGCGACGCGCTCCTCTCTCCTGCCCGAATCGAGGCACTCGTCGCCGACGACCTCACCGACGATCCCGTTTTCGGAAGGCTGACGCGGCTCGATCTACCCGCCTTTTTCAGTCCGGAAGCGCTGGCCCGGTTGCGCGCAGCCGTCGAACGCGCGCCCGGCCCGGCCGTCGTAGTGGGCGTGGGCGCAGCGCTGGTGGCCGGGCACGCGCCCGTCGTCTATGCCGACCTGCCGCGCTGGGAGCACCAGCTTCGCTTCCGGCGGGGCGAGGCTGCCAACCTCGGCGCGGACAATGCAGGCGCGCGGTGGCCGCTTCAGTACAAACGCGGCTACTTCGTGGACTGGCGCGTGCTCGACCGCCACAAGGCGGCCACGATAGACCGGTGGGCCTTCGTGCTCGACACGACCCGCCCCGGCGATCCGCGCCTGGTGACGGGCGACGCCTACCGCGACGCACTGGAACAGGCCTCGCGGCAGCCCTTCAGCCTGGTGCCGTTTTTCGACCCCGGCCCGTGGGGCGGGCAGTGGATGCGGCAAACGTGCGGGCTGGACGCGCGCGACCGGGCCGAGGGCACCGCGCCGCCGCCCAACTACGCCTGGTGCTTCAACGGCGTGCCGGAGGAAAACTCGCTCTTGCTCGCCTTCGGGGATACCGTCGTCGAGACGCCCGCCCTCAACCTGGTGCTGGCACGGCCCGAATCGCTGCTGGGCCCGGACGTTTTCGCCCGCTTTGGAGCCGAATTCCCCATCCGCTTCGACTTTCTGGACACGATGGGCGGGGGCAACCTGAGTCTGCAAGTCCACCCGACGGCGGACTACATCCGCGCGCACTTCGGGATGCCGTACACGCAGGACGAGAGCTATTACCTGATGGACGCCGAGCCCGGCGCGACCGTCTATCTGGGTCTGAAGACGGGCGCGGACCCGCAGGTGATGGCGCGCGACTTGCGGGCGGCGCAGGCGGG
>CBDUBO010000477.1:0-2644 GCA_965365405.1 uncultured Rhodothermales bacterium
CGGGGCGGCAGCACCAGACCCTGATCGTCCGAATGCGTCATCAGCAGCGCCCCGATCAGGCGCGTCGAGACGCCCCACGACGTGGCCCACACGTATTCGAGTTCGTTCTGGGCGTTCTGAAACTTCACGTCGAAGGCGCGGGCGAAATTCTGGCCCAGAAAGTGGCTCGTGCCCGCCTGAAGCGCCTTGCCGTCCTGCATGAGCGCCTCGATGCAGAGTGTGTCCACCGCGCCCGCGAAGCGCTCGCTGGCCGTCTTGGTACCCCGAATGACCGGCACCGCCATCCACTCCTCGGCAAACGTGGCGTACACGTCCAGCATTTGCCGCGTTTCGGCAATCGCCTCGGCCTCGGTGGCGTGCGCCGTGTGGCCTTCCTGCCACAGGAATTCCATCGTGCGCAAAAACAGGCGCGTGCGCATCTCCCAGCGGACGACGTTGGCCCACTGGTTGATGAGGATGGGCAGGTCGCGGTGGCTCTGGATCCAGTCGCGGTACTGGTTCCAGATGATGGTCTCGCTCGTCGGGCGGACGATCAGGTTCTCGTCGAGCTTCGAGTCCGGGTCGGCGATCAGTTCGCCACTATCCGTCAGCTTGAGGCGGCTGTGGGTAACGACGGCGCACTCTTTGGCGAAGCCCTCGACGTGCTCGGCCTCGCGGGCCAGAAACGACTGCGGAATGAAAAGTGGGAAATAGGCGTTCTCGTGGCCCGTGTCCTTGAACATCTTGTCGAGGGCGGCCTGCATGTTTTCCCACAGCGCGTAGCCGTTGGGGCGGATCACCATGCAGCCACGCACGGGCGAGTAGTCGGCCAGCTTGGCGGCCTTGACCACGTCGAGGTACCACTGGGCGTAATCCTGGGCGCGGGGGGTAATAGCGTCAGCCATAGTGGACAGCGGAGCGTTCACATTGCACGACACTCGGCCCGAACCGGAGGCCAGTGCGCGCGTAAATAAAGGACTTAGATGCCCGGCCTGATTTTGGCATCAAAAGCGAAGGGCCTGTGTTGAGCCCTGCCAGAGCGGGCTTCAAGATAGCCCGCCCCCTTTTCCGAAACCAACGTGCGCCCGCGGCATCGTAGCTTGCCAGCCGTCTGTTCTCCGAGTCTCCATCTCCCCACTGCCATGAACGCCACCCCTTTCCGCTCCACCGGACTCTTTGCCCTGCTGGGCGCGGCGCTTTTCGGCCTCACGGGCTGCTACACGCAGATGGCGACCTACCGGCCCGAGGACGACGAAGGCTACCGCACGACGGAGTACGTCGTTGACGAAGCCGGCGACACGACCGAGACGCGCGTCACGACGGCCTACTACGATGGGGGCGACGATGAGTACCGCGAAGGCTACCGGGAAGGCTATGAGGATGGCCGGTACCGCCGCTACTTCAACCGCTGGTACTACTCCGACTACGATTATTACGACTGCTGGGATTACTGCTACGATCCATACGGGTACAGCTACCGCCCCTACTGGAGCATCAGCATCGGCTACGGCTCACCGTACTACCGGCACTACTATCCATACTACTACGGCTACCGCCCGTACTACCCGTCGTATGCCTGGGTGTATTACCCCTACTACGGCGGCTACCGCTACGACGCGCCCTACGCCATTCGCGGCGGCAACTACAGCCCGCGCGGAGCCACTGTGGGGCGTGGCGGGCTGGCCGTGGGTCGGGGCGGTGAAGGCCGCACGCAGGGCCGCACCGACGCTATCCGGGGGCGCAGCATTACGCGCAATACGGGCCCCGATGCCGAGACGCCGCGCACCGTGGCGCGCTCAGGCGGCACCACTTCGGGCAAAGGCGTGACCACGACGCGCGGACGCACCGCCGAGCGCGGCACGACGGTCGAAGGCCGCAGCCGCATGGGCCGCAGCGGCGAGGCCAGCGGCAGCAGTCGCACCGTCCGTCAGGGTGACACTGGCACGGTGCGCCGCAGCAGCGGGCGCAGCACGGAGCCCTCGCGGCAGCCAGCAACGCGCCCCACCCGCACGCGCTCCAGTGAGCCGGCCACCCGGTCGGGTTCGGGACGTACGGAAGAGGCACGCCCCTCGCGCAGCCGTACCGAAGAGGCGCGGCCCGCGCCGAGTCGGTCCTCTGGCGAAACGCGGTCGGCACCGAGCCGGTCGTCGGGACGCACGGAAGAAGCGCGCCCCGCGCCCAGCCGCTCGTCGGGCGAGACGCGCTCGGCACCGAGCCGCTCGTCCGGCGAATCCCGCTCGTCAGGACGCTCGGAGTCCTCGCGCAGCAGTGGCCGTAGCGGCGGACGCGGCGGCAACTGAACCCTTCACCCTGCGGCCAACTACGCTATCTGAGTCCGTCACCGAGACGGGGGTAGGGTGAGTTGCGCCCGCCCGTTTCTCTTCTCTCGCCCTCTTTTTGCCAACCTCCATGAAACTATCGTCCCTTTCCGTCCGGTTGCTGGCGCTCGGCGCGCTGGCTTTCGGGACGCCGTTTACGGTCCGGGCGCAAACGGCGGCGGACGCGCTCCGATTCGCGGAACGCTCCGCCGCCATCGGGCCGCGCGCCATCGGGCTTGCCGGCGCAACGGGCGCCGGACTGGCCGACCCCAGCGCGTTGTTCACCAACCCCGCGGAGCCGCGTCCGAAGCAGGATGGATAGAGTCCGGCGGCGCCCGCGGCGACCC
>CBDUBO010000478.1:0-2630 GCA_965365405.1 uncultured Rhodothermales bacterium
GCGAGGTGGTGAGCAGGAACGAGTTGGTGAGCAGCACACTCGTTGCATATTCGGCTTGACGGTCGGGCTGGTTAAGGAACTGCTCGATTTCCTGGAGGTCGCCAAGCGCCTGGCCCCGGTCGCTGCGGTCTATTTCGAGCTGGAGGCCAAGCGAAAGCGCGCTCAGCCGGTCTTCGACGCTCAGGCGCACGTGGAGGGGCACAAAGCGCGTGTCGGCCCCGGCGTAGGGGGTGCCCGCGAGCGAGGCGCGCGTCTGGTAGCTGGCTTGCACGTCGAGCGTGGGGTCGAGTGGGTCGCCGTCCCACTCGATGCGTCCCCCGTCCATGTCGAAGCGCCGCACGAACACGTCGCCGGCGGTAAAGAGGTAATCGCCGCCCGTCACGTCCAGGCCGCCGTAGAGGTAAAAATCGCCGTCGCGGCGCTGAAGCTGCACGCGCCCGCTGCCCACGGCGCGCATGATGTCGCCCGCGAGCGGATCGGTGACGAGATTGACGGTGACGCCCGGCGGCGCTTCGAGGTTGAGGTTCATCTCCAGCCCGGCAGTAAAGGACCGCTCGCCCGCCACCTGCCCGATGACGCTCGTGCGGCGGGCGATGCCGGTGAGGTCAGGCAGTTGTCCCGTCGAGTCGGCAAAAATGACGTAGCCGGGATCAGACACGCCTGCCGAGGCGCGGAGCGGGATGAACACCTGGCTTTCGTCCGTCAGCGTGGCGTTGTTGGAGGCCAGCAAAGCGGCGCTGAGCGGGCCGGTGAGCTGGGCGTCGCCAGAGGCGCGCATCCGGCCGTAGAAGGCGAGGTCAGGCGACTCGGCCACGTTGAGGAACAGGAGGCGGTCGAGCCGTCCGCGCAGGTCGAGTGAGAAAAAGCGGTAGTCGTTGAAGAGGAGGGAGCCGTCTATGCGGGCGGTGCCCCCTCCGGAATCCCGTAGCAGGCCGTCGCGGACGTGGATGCCGCGCGCATCTACGAGGGCGCGTGCCGTGGCGGTGTAGGCGAGGTTGAAGGCGGGGATGCGGAAGAGCGCGCCGGCCACCTCCAGGTCGGCCTCGAAAAGCGGACGGCGAAACGTGCCGCCAATACGCCCTTCGCCCCCGATGCGGCCTCTGGCCCCGGCGATGAGGTTGGGGTAGAGCAGGTCGAAAAAGAAGGCGTCGGCGGAGTCGGCCACGACGCTCAGGTCGAGTGCGCCGGGGTCGCGCAGCGAAGGCAAGCGGAAGGTGCCGTCCACGGCCACGCGGTTCTCGACGGCGACGAAGCCGGGCGGGGGCGCTGCCGAGGGCTGCACGCGGAGGGCGAGTGCGACGCTGGGTGTGCCAGGCGTGTAGTAGCTCTCGACGCCCACGTCGCCCACGACGAAGCGTCCCCACGTGAGGCCGCGCGCCTCCACGCGGCCGGTAAGTTCGGGCTGCGCGAGCCCTCCTGTGAGGGCTACGTCGGCGTAGAGGCTGCCGTCGAGGCGAAAGCGCGGGCCGAGGCGGGCGGTGATGGGCGCGAAGGGCAAGGCCTCCATCGTGGCGTAGAGCGTGTCGCGCGGTGAGGCCGACAGCGCGCCGCGCAGCAGCAAACCGCCTGCGCCATCGGCGGTGGTAAGGGCAAAGCGGGGCAGCACGAGTGCGTCGCGGTACACGCGCAGCGTCTGCGGTGAGGCCGTGGCGAGCCGGTACGGGCCGGCAGTAAGCGCGAGCGTGTCCACCTCGACCGTGGCGGCTTGCAGGCTGCGCCGGTAGCGCGCTACGAGCTGCGCGCCGCCCAGGCCCTCCGGCCCCTCACGGCGACTGCTCAGGCGGAGGTGGGCAGTGGAACCGTCGAGGGCCACGCGGAGGTGGGCGTCGGGCAGGACGGCCCCCAGACGGAGTGTATCAGCGTGGGCCGTGAGCAGGCCCACGAGGGTGGCGTCTGCATCCAGCGTCAGGTCGGCAGCGAGCGCCAGCGTGTCCGTACGTTCGCCCGTCAGCCGGGGCGCGGGCAGGGTGGCGCGGGCCTGGAGCAGCAAGCGCGTGGTGTCGGCGCCGACGGTGGCGACGAGCCGGCCGGCGCCGACGCGGCCCAGGGCAGGGTGGAGCACGCGCAGCCGGGCGGCGTCTGCCACGGCGACCGTCACGCGGAGGCTGAAAGGGTCGCGGGGGCCCTCCGCGGGCGGCAGGTCGAGGCCGGGCTCGGCTTCGCGCGGCGGAGGCAAGAGCCGGTTGAGGGCCTCCGCCGCTACGTCGCCCCACGAGTGCAACACGTCGAGCGGGGCGAGCGCATCGGTCTGCCCGGTCGCTTCAGCGAGCAGGGCGGGCGTTTCCACACGGGCCGTGAACAGGCCGGTGGCGTCGAGTTCGGCCCGCGCCATGAGGGGCGTGAACGTCTCGCGGACGGTATCCCGCACCACAGTCAGCGCGTCCAAGTCAAACACGACGTTGCCCACGGGTCGCTGTCCTGCCGGGCGCGAAAACGCGACCGTGGTGCGGCCCGTCACGACGGCGTCTGCGGCGAGGGCAGGGGCGAGGCCGCGCAGTCGTCCCTGCCGGGCATGGACCGTAGCCTGGAGGTCCGACAGGTCGGTTGCCGCCTCGCCCTCCACCCGCCAGCGCGCTTCGGCCTGCGCCAAGCGGCCATCGAGCCGGACGGTTTGGCGGTCCCAGTCTACC
>CBDUBO010000479.1:0-2621 GCA_965365405.1 uncultured Rhodothermales bacterium
CGACGTGCAGCGCCGCATCGGGCGGCTCGAACTGGACGTTTTCCACGACCCCGACCGGGCCGAGCCGCTCCTGCGCACCGTGGCCACCCAGTACGCGGGCAGCGTGGCGGGCGAGGAGGCCGCCTACGACCTGGGCCGCGCTGCCCTCCTGCGCGGCGACCTGGACGAAGCCGCCGTCGCCTTCTCCGCCCTCGAAGAAAAGCTGCGCGTGGGCGACCTGGCCGAAAAGACGCGCTACGAACGCGCCCTGCTGCACGTTTATCGGGGCGAGTTCGACGCCGCACAGACCCTCGTCGAGATTCTCAACGACAACACGTCCACCGACACGGCCAACGACGCCATCGCCCTCACCGTGCTCCTGATCGAGAACCGAGGACCGGACTCGCTCTCGACGCCCCTTCAGCGTTACGCCCGGGCGCGGCTGCTGCTGCGCCGCCACCACGCCGAGGCCGCCCTCGACACGCTGGACGCCGTGCTGGCTGCCTACCCCGAACACAACCTCGCCGACGAGGCCACCTTTCTGCGCGCCGAGGCGCTGCGCGAGGCAGGCCGCGCCGCCGACGCCGCCGAGGTACTGAAGGACTTTGCCCTCCGCTTTCCCGAATCCTACCTCGCCGACCGCAGCCTGCTGGTGCTGGCCGAGGTGCAGGAGCACGAGCTAGGCGACACGCCCGCCGCCCTGGCTACGCTCAACCGGCTGCTGGCTACGTACCCCGGCACCCTGCTCGCCCCCGACGCCCGACGCCGCATCCGCCTCTTGCGCGGCGACGAGCGGGGGCTGTAACCCCCGCGCAGCTTGGCGATTACGCCCCGGTGCAGGCTGGACTGGTTGTTGCAACAGTGAGCAGCACCGGCCCTTGGCCCTCCTGCCGCACTTCTGCCTCCACCAGGCGGAAAAAGCTTCTTCGCGTGCACCCTGGCCGGCGGCATCCTCTTCCCTCGCCTCCAATCAGCACCCATGCTGACTGCCCTTCTCGCGCTCTCGACGCTGTCATTCGTCGGGTTTCTCTGGCGGCACCTCCGCGTGCAGCCCGCCTCGCCGCCTGTCGCTCCTGCCCTTTCCCCGGACGCAGCGCTCCGCTTTGCCTACGAAGGCGCCGACCTGGGCGTGTGGGCGTGGCGCGTGGGTGAAAAGCACGTCCACACCTCCGAGCGCTGGTGCACCATGCTGGGCTACGACGCTGCCACATTCACGCTCACCACGGACACCTGGCAGGCCCTCACCCACCCGGACGACGCCGAGGGCGTCCACGCGGCTATCCAGGCTCATATCTCCGGCAACACCGAGTTCTACGAGACGACGCACCGGATGCGCACCGCCGACGGCGCGTGGCGCTGGATCCTCAACCGCGCCCGCGTGCTGCAGCGCGACGCCGCCGGAAAGCCGACCCTGGTGGCGGGCACCCACATGGACGTGACGACGCAGAAGGAGGCCGAGGCCGCGCTGGCGCAGACGGCGGCGCTTCAGGCGGCCATCACGGCTGCCTTTCCCGACCTCGTTTTCCGCATCGACCGGCAGGGGGTTTACCAGGCGGTGCACGCTTCGGAAGCAACCCGGTTGGCCGCTCCGCCTGAAACCATCGTGGGCCTGTCCATCACCGACGTGATGGCACCGGAGATCGCCACGGTCGCCCTGGAAAAGATCAGCCGGGTGCTGGCTACGGGCGTGCCGGAGAGCATGGAGTATGCCCTGCCCTCGGGCACCGAAACGCATCACTACGAGGCCCGAATCGCCCGCTTCGGTGCTGACGAGGTGATCGCCGTCGTCCGAGACGTGACCGAGCGTGTGCAGCAACAGCTCTTTCTGCGCCAGGTCATCGACACGTCGCCCAACCTCATCCTCGTCAAAGACGCCGACGGGCGCGTGGTGCTGGCCAACGAAGCCATCGCCGCCCTGCTGGGCCGCCCGCTCGAAGAAATCGTCGGCCATACGGATGCCGAGCTGTTTCCCCAGACGGTGTCCGACCTCGGCAGCCTTCACGAGGCCGACCAGTACGTGCTCAGCACGGGCGATTCCCTGCTGCTCGCGGAGCAGTGCCTGACCGACGCGGCCGGCAACGGGCGCTATTTCCAGACGCGCAAAACGCGCATGGCCGGCGTGCAAGGCCCCCCTCGCGTGCTCGTCGTGGCCGAGGACGTGACGGCGCGCCACGAGATCGAGCAGCAGTTGAGCCAGAGCGAGGCCTGGACGCAGCGCGTGCTCACCAGCGTCACCGACGGCTTCTACGTCGTGGACAGCCACTGGACGGTGCAGATGATCAACCCGCAGGCCGAGAGGCTGTTCAACCTCAGCGCTGAGGCGCTGGTGGGCCATAACCTCTGGGACGTATTCCCCGCTGCCGTGGGCACGACGTTCTGGCACGAGTACCACCGCGCCATCGAGACGCGCGAGCCCGCCAGCTTTACCGCCTACTACGCCCCTTTCCAGGCGTGGCGCGAGGTGCGCGCCGTGCCTTTCGAGGGCGGCCTGGCCGTCTTCTTCACCGACGTTACCGAGCAGCGCCAGCGCGAGGAGACGCTCCAGCAGCGGCAGGAGCGGATGCAGTTTCTGCACGAGATCACCTCGCAGCCCCACCTCGACGTGGACACGCTGCTCCAGCAGACGCTCCAGCAGACGGCAC
>CBDUBO010000480.1:0-2620 GCA_965365405.1 uncultured Rhodothermales bacterium
GCCTGGGGGCTGTTCCAGACCGGCGGGTAACACGGTTGCCACCTCTGCGGCAGCTTCAGTCGCGGCGGCCCAGCAGGCGCAGCAGGAAGAGGAAGAGGTTGATGAAGTCGAGGTAGAGCGTGAGCGCGCCCAGGATGGCGAGCCGGCCAATGGTGCCCTCCCCTTCCACCTCGGCGCTCATGCGCTTGATTTTCTGCGTGTCGTAGGCCGTCAGCCCCACGAACAGGAGCACGCCGATGATGGAGATGACGAAGTCCATCGGGCCGCTCTGCAAAAACATGTTCACCACCATGGCGATGATGAGCCCGATGAGGGCCATGAACAGAAAGCTGCCCCAGCCCGAGAGGTCCTTGCCCGTCGTGAGCCCGAACGAACTCGTCGCGCCAAACGTGAGTGCGCAGATCAGAAACACGGACGCGGCGGAAGCGGGCGTGTACGCCAGCAGCACGACGGCCATCGTGATGCCGTTGAGGGCGGCGTAGAGCAGGAAAAGCGCCGACGCCGTCTGCGTGCTCATCTGCATTACGCGGGCGCTGAGGTAGAACACGAGTCCGAGTTCGGCGATGATGAGGCCGAAAAAGAGGACGCGGTTGGTGAGGATGGTTTCGAGCAGAAAGGCCGAGTTGAGCGTGGCGAACGCCGTCGCTGCCGTGACGAGCAGGCCGACCGTCATCCAGCCGTACACGCGGGCCAGCAGGGTGCGCGGCGCGGCGGCCGCGCGGACATCCGAAAACGTGCGAGATTGCATTTTTGGTAGCGCAGGTTGGTTACAGAAAACCCTCGGAGGGCCGGGGCCGCTCCGAGGGCTGGAAGTTACCGATGGGGAGAAAGATTCCGCACCCTGTACGGCGCGTTGGCCCCTCCCCTGCTCTTACCGGCTCAGGTAGAGATTTCGCATCTCGAAGGGCCGCTGGAAGTGGGCGTCGGTGAGTTCATCGACGAACACGATGGCCTCGCCCGTGCTCTTCATCTCCGGCCCCAGCTCCTTCGACACTTCGGGGAATTTCTCCCACGAAAAGACGGGCTCCTTGATGGCGTAGCCCACGAGCTTGGACTCCAGCAGGCCCTTTTCCCGAAACTCCTTGATCTTCGCGCCCAGCATCACCTTTGCGCCCACGTTGGCAACGGGAATGCCCGTAGCCTTGGCCACGAACGGGACGGTCCGGCTCGCGCGCGGGTTGGCTTCGATCACGTACACGGTCTCGCCCTTGACGGCCAGCTGCACGTTGATCATCCCGATGATGCCCATTTGCATTGCAATATCGGACACGTACCGGCGGATGGTGTTCTGGACGGTTTCACTCAGCGAGTACGGCGGAATGACGGCCGTCGAGTCGCCGCTGTGCACGCCGGCGGGCTCGATGTGCTGCATGATGCCCGCGATCCACACCTCGTCGCCGTCACAGATGGCGTCGCAGTCCACCTCGATGGCGTTTTCGAGAAAGAGGTCGAGCAAAATCTGGTTATTGGGCAACAGGTCGAGAATGCGCTCGACGTACTCCTCCACCTCGTCCTTGTTGATGGCGATGCGCATGCCCTGCCCGCCCAGCACGTACGAGGGGCGCACGAGGATCGGGTAGCCGATTTTCTCGGAGACGACGGCAGCCTCCTCGGGCGTCGTGGCCATGCCGTAGGGCGGAAACGGGATTTCGAGTTCTTTGAGCAGTTCGGAAAACCTGCCCCGGTCTTCGGCCACATCCATGCGGCTGTACGGCGTCCCCAAAATGGGCACGCCCATCTCCTCGAAGCGCGCGGCGAGCTTCAGCGCCGTCTGCCCGCCCATCTGCAAAAACACGCCGTGGGGCTTTTCGTGCTCGACGATGTCCAGCACTTTCTCCCAGAAAACGGGCTCGAAGTAGAGCTTGTCGGCGATGTCGAAGTCGGTCGAGACGGTTTCCGGGTTGCAGTTGATCATGAGGGCCTCGTAGCCCATCTCGCGGGCGGCGAGCACGCCGTGGACGCACGAGTAGTCGAACTCGATGCCCTGCCCGATGCGGTTGGGGCCGCTGCCCAGGATGATGACCTTCTTGTTGTCCGACACCTCACTTTCCGTCGCCGATTCGTAGGTCGAGTAGAAGTAGGGCGTCTGGGCGGGAAACTCGCCCGCGCACGTGTCCACGAGCCCGAACGTCGGTAGCACGCCAAGGGCTTTGCGGCGCTGGCGCACGTCGTCCTCCGTCACGTTGCCGGGCAAGAGGTAGGCGATCTGCACGTCCGAGAACCCCTGCTGCTTGATCTCCCGCATCGTAGGGGCGTCCATCTCGTGCAGGCTCATCCCTTCGATGCGCTTTTCGGTCTGCACGAGCCCGTGGATCTTGTGCAGAAACCACGGATCGACCTTCGTGATGTCCGCCACTTCCTCGACGCTCGCCCCCAGCTTGAAAGCGTTGCGGATCTGGAGCGTCCGGTCCCACTTGGGGCGGGCCAGGCGCTCGCGGATGGCGGCGCGGCTGGGCGGCTCGCGGTCGGCACCGAGCCCGGCGTAGCCGATTTCCAGGCTCTGCCACGCCTTTTGCAGGCTTTCCTCGAACGTGCGCCCGATGGCCATCACCTCGCCGACGGCCTTCATCTGCGTCGTCAGCTCCTCGTCCACGCCCTCGAACTTGTCGAAATTCCAGCG
>CBDUBO010000481.1:0-2620 GCA_965365405.1 uncultured Rhodothermales bacterium
GGCGGCTCGTGCCCAACCACTTCGGCGGCCACCCGTGGGATTCGACGTGGGTGGAAGTGGATGTGGTGGCGCTCGGGGCGGACTCCTCCGCAGTGGACGCACTGGTGGTGGACTCGCTCGCCTCGGACACGCTCGTGGTGGAGCGCAGCGCCACGCATCGCGAGCGCGTGGCACTGCGTGATATCCTCGACCGCGAATCGCCCATCACCTACGTGGCCGACATCGAGACGCCGCTTCTCATCATTCACGGCGACCAGGACTTGCGCACGGGCGTGATCCAGAGCGAGATGCTTTTCAAGAGCCTCAAAGCGCTGGGCAAGCCCGTCGAGTACGTGCGCTACCCGAAGGCGGGCCATGAACTCTCCCGTAGCGGCGATCCAAAGCAGCGCATAGATCGGCTGCTGCGCATCTACGAGTTCATGGAACGCTACGTCCGCTGACGCCGGTGGCGAGGTACGACTGGCTCGTCGTCGGGGCGGGGTTCACGGGGGCGGTTTTCGCCGAGCGCATGGCGGCGGTGTGCGGCGCGCGCGTGCTCGTCATCGACCGGCGCAGCCATGTGGGCGGCAACGCCTACGACGCGCCCAACAGGCACGGACTGCTGGTGCACCACTACGGGCCGCATCTCTTCCACACCAACAGCGAAAAGGTGTGGACGTACCTCTCCCGCTTTACCGCGTGGCGGCCCTACGAACACCGCGTGCTGGCAGAGGTGGACGATACGCTCGTGCCCGTGCCGTTCAACCTCACCTCGCTCTACGCGCTCTTTCCCCGGCGCGAGGCCGAAAGGCTCGAAGGGCGCCTGTTGGAGACGTTTGGCGAGGGCGCGAAAATCCCGGTGCTGCGCCTGCGCGAGCACGCCGACGCCGCGCTGCGGGCGCTGGGCGCGTTCGTGTACGAGCGCGTTTTTCTGGGCTACACGTTGAAGCAGTGGGGCCGCACCCCCGACGCGCTCGATCCGTCCGTGACGGGGCGCGTGCCCGTTCACGTCAGCCGGGACAGCCGCTACTTCCAGGACTGCTACCAGGCCATGCCTGCTGAGGGGTACACGCCCCTGTTCCAGAAAATGCTGGCCCACCCCGCCATCGATGTTGCCCTCGAAACGGCGCTGGAAGACGTGGAGAGCCTCTCCTCGTTCAGCCGCGTCCTCTACACCGGCCCGCTCGACGCCTTTTTCGACTATGCCCACGGCGCGCTGCCCTACCGCAGCCTGCGCTTCGAGGAGGAGACGCTGTCGCAGGAATGGGCGCAGCCCGTCGGGCAGATCAACCATCCCAACCAGCACGCGTACACGCGCGTCGTGGAGCAGAAGCACCTGACGGGACAGCGCGCCGCCGTGACGACGCTGGTGCGCGAGTACCCGGAGGCGCACGTGCCGGGCGCGAACGAGCCGTACTACCCCATCCCGCACGCCGACCACCGCGCCCTTTTTCTGCGCTACCTGCGCGACGCGGAACGCCTACCCTCCGTCGTGACAGCGGGGCGGCTGGCCGACTACAAGTACTACAACATGGATCAGGCCGTGGCCCGCGCACTCGCCCTTTTCGACCGCGTCGTGCAGGGCCGGGCAGACGGCGGGTGAACACTTTTTGCCCCGGCAGGCGTTATCGCGGGACGTACACTTGCCAGCGCCCACCTTCCCGCCCTCTCCGATGCGCACGCTGCTGATTGCCGCTTTCTCCACCCTGCTGGCTTCCTGCAGCTTGCTGGGGAGTCATTCCATCACGGGCACGCCGGACGATCCCATTGCGGTCGAGCGCGGCAAGCCGTTCTGGCTTACGCCGGGGCAGACGGCGACCACCTCGGACGGCGCGATGCTGACCTTCGAGGCGCTGGTGAGTGAAAGCCGGTGCCCGGAGGACGTGACGTGTGTGTGGGGCGGCATGGCGCAGATCGCCGTCGTGCCCAGCGAGCCCAACGTGCGCTACCGCGTGCCGGACACGCTGTCCATTGGAGACGTTCGCGCGCCGGCCCATGATCACGTGGGGCCGTTTCGCCTGCTCGACCTGTTGCCGCGCCCCCGCTCGGATCGTCCGCAGCCGCCGCAGGAGCAGTACCGCGCGCAGTTCGTCATCGAGTAGGTCGCCGTGCGGACCTTCGCGCTCTTCTCCCTGCTGATCCTGTTGCCCGGCGTGGCAACTGCGCAGACAGCCATGCTGCGCGGGCGCGTGGTGGACCGCGCGGACGGGCAGCCGCTGGCCGGCGCTACCGTCGAGGTTGCGCGTGAAGGGCTGCGCACGGGCGCCGCCACCGACGCCGCCGGCTTTTTCATCGTCGCCGGGCTGCGGCCGGGGCGCTATGCGCTGCGCGTGTCGTTTCTCGGCTATACGCCTTTTGAAGACACCCTTTCCCTCGACGCCGAAGGCGCGATGCTCGACGTGGCGCTGCGCGCAGAGGCGCGGCAGGCGGGCGAGGTCGTCGTCGAAAGCGCGCCCGAACTGCTGCCTGAAGCCGACCGCCTGGTGCGCGTGCGCCCCGCCGAGGTGCGTGCCATCCCAACGCTCACGCCTGCGCCCGACCTGGCGGCGTACCTGACGGCGCTGCCTGGCTTCGTGCCCACAGGCGAGCAGGGCGGGCAGGTGTCGGTGCGCGGCGGCGAGCCGGCGCACAACCTGTTCCT
>CBDUBO010000482.1:0-2610 GCA_965365405.1 uncultured Rhodothermales bacterium
GCGGTATCAGCCACGAGCCGTCGGGCGCGGCCAGACACGAGCCTCCGTTGGCGGGCACGTCCGGAAGGGCGGCGCGGATTTCGTCGGCAAAGGGCACATGGTCGCCCACGTCGGCGCGCTGCAGCAGCGCCGAGACGGAGAGCGCGTAGAGCCGCCCTTCCTGCGCCATCGTGGGCGTGAGGCACGTGGTGTTGCGCTTGTTGCCCGGCCAGACGGCCACGTGCAGGTTTTCGCCCTGGCCGTAGAGCGCGGCCCGCGCCAGTGGCATCCAGTTTTCCCAGCAGTTGAGGCCGCCCGCCGTGAACGCGCCCACGGCGTGCGTGCGCAGCCCATGCCCGTCGCCCGGCGACCAGACGAGGCGTTCCTCGTAGGTCGGCTGGAGCTTGCGGTGGACGGAGCCGATCTGCCCGTCCGTCCCGATGAACACGAGCGAGCAGTAGAGGCTGTGCCCGCCCCGGTCTTCGGGCCGCTCCACGATGCCGAGATACACGGCGATGCCATGACTGCGCGCCTGCTGGCACACACCGTCCAGGTCGCCCCGCTCGATGGAGACGGCCTCGCGGGCGTAATGCGCGAAAAGACGCTTCTGGACGGGACTGTCGAAGCGCGCACCGTCCATCGCGCTGAGCCAGAACGGATAGCCCGGCACGAACGCCTCACCGAAAACGACCAGCCCGGCCCCACGCGCAGCGGCATCGGCGACGGCCTGGCAGACGCGATCCAGCGTGGCTTCGCGGCAGAGCCAGACAGGCGCAATCTGCGCCGCCGCCACGACGAGCGGCGCGTCAGGCGGGTTCATCGTCTTCGCGCGCTTCAGCAGGCGCTTCCGTTTCGGGCAGGGGCACGTAGCGCAGCATGTTCTCGCGCTGCCGCCGCAGCAGGCGTTCGTAGTGGTAGGCCGCGCCCATGTAGGCCGCACCGCCACCCACAGCCAGCCCGATCAGAAACCACAGCCAGCCCCGCCCGGCAGATTGATCAGCGGGTTCGGCAGGCCCGGCGAGTTCGGCGTCCTCGACTTCCTGCATGGGCACGGGACGCGCCGCGTTTGCCAGCGCCGAGTCGGACAGAAAAAGCGTGGTGTCGGGAAACGGCGGCAGGTCGAGGGCCTCGGACGTGTTGGCGGGCACCCTTTCAGCCTCGTCATCCGGCTCGGCCTCGGCGTCCTGCGCGGCTGCGGCATCCGGGAGGTTGGGTGGTTCGGGCAGGCGCGCCGTGAGCGTAGCCGCAAGGGCGTCACGTGCACTTTCAGGCACCCGCCCCATCGAGATGCGCCCGCCCTGCACGGCGTCGAAACCCGGCTGCATCCCCGCGTCGCCCGTCTTGACGTAGCTCTGGAAGAGCCGTCCGTCCGGTAGGCGGGCCACGACGAAGTACGCCTGGCGTGCCCGCGCCGTGGTGGGGTACGACTTCTCCGTGTAGCCACCCTGTTCCACGCGGTCGCGGTAAGCCTCTCGCATGGCTGTAGCCACCTCGCTGTAGCCGCCACGCAGGCGCATCGCCCGCGTTTCAGCCCTGGGAACGATCCACACCTCCGTACCAGCCGGCAGCACGGCGTTGTGCAGAATCTCACTGCCCACGACGTGGTCCACGAGTTGGAGGCGCACGTTCTGGGCCTGGGTGGACACGGCAGCAAGGAGGAGGACGAGAGGCAACAGGAGCTTCATGGTACGCGGGGAAATCTTTGGAGCAGTCGTCACCTTCCGTGGATTGCAAAAATCACGGGCTCAGCCGGCCCATCATGCGGGGGAAGGGGATGGCCTCGCGCAGGTGCTGAAGGCCACACACCCACGTCACGGTGCGCTCCAGCCCCAGCCCGAAGCCCGCGTGCGGCACGGAGCCGTAGCGCCTGAGGTCGAAGTACCAGCCGAAGACTTCTTCGGGGAGTCCGTGCGCGGCCACCTGCTTTTTGAGGAAGTCGAGGTCGGTGGCGCGCTCGCCGCCGCCAATGATCTCGCCGTAGCCTTCGGGCGCGAGCACGTCCATGCCGAGGGCAAGCTTTTCGTCTTCAGGGTCGCGCTTCATGTAGAACGCCTTGACGGCCGCCGGGTAGCGGTGGACGATGAGCGGGCGGTCGAAGTGCCAGGTGAGCACGGTTTCGTCCGAGCCGCCGAAGTCGTCGCCCCACGCGAACGCCGCCGCCGAGGCCCGCCACTGCGGGATGTTGCGCAGTTCTTCCTCGACCTCACCCAGCCGCGTGTTGATCTCGATCTCGCGGGCGTCCATGCGGCGCTTTTCGTGCTTTTTGGCCTGCCCGTAGGCGGCCTGGTTGGCGGCGCGCTCTGCTTCCAGGCTCTGCTTTTCGAGTTGCCGGGCGGCCTCGCGCTCGTCCAGCATCGCGCGCGTCTTGTCGCTGCGCAGCAGGTCCACAGCTTCGGTGTACGACAGGCGCGGGAAAGCGCCCGTTGCCGTCGCTTCGAGGGCATGGAGCGGGCGTTCGAGAATGGCCAGCTCAGCCGCACAGTGGGCCAGGGCGTCGGCGGCAATGCGCTGCAAAAAAGCCTCGGCCAGCTCCATGTTCATTTCGAGGTCGTAGAAGGCCATCTCCGGCTCGATCATCCAGAACTCGGTGAGGTGGCGGCGCGTCTTCGACTTCTCGGCGCGGAACGTGGG
>CBDUBO010000483.1:0-2606 GCA_965365405.1 uncultured Rhodothermales bacterium
GCCTTGGCCTCGCCCGCGCCCGACACGTCCACGCCCGTGGCGAGGTTGGAATAGATAAAGCGCGCGCCCGTGCCGACGGACAGGTTCTTGGTGAGTTGCTTGCCGTAGCTCAGGCCCGCCGCCATGTCGTAGGAGCGGAAGGAGCCGAGAAACTCGCCCTGCTCGTCGGTCTGGTCGTGCTTGCCGAGGTTGAAAAAGGTCAGGTGCGCGCCGAAGGTGCCAATGTTGCCCGCCTTGTACTTGCCCACCACGTACTCGTAGTAGAGGTTGGCGTTGAACTCCGGCAGCCAGTTGGAGTGGGTGATGCCCACGGAGGCGCCTTCCTGAAAGCCCAGCCCCGCCGGGTTCCAGAACGTCGCGTTGGCATTGTCGGCCAGGGCAACGCCCGCGTTGCCCATGCCCGCCGCGCGACTGTCGGGCTCAATCATGAGGAAGACGACGGCCGCGCCGCCGATCTGGGCACTGGCGGGCAGCGCGGCAGTCAGCAGCACGAGCGCGCCGAGCAGGAAAGAGATGCGATTCATCAGAAGAAAAGAGATGGTGATGTTGCGTATGGTTCGCGGAGAGCGACGGTTGGAAAAAATGCCGTGCAGACGGGTACCGTAACCGTCCTTTCGAGGGTCAGCGCACAACGGCCAGCTTCTCGATACGTTCGGCTACCTCGCGGGTGCCGTCCTCGCCCTCCACCTCGACGCGCACCTTGTAGAGGTACACGCCCGCCGCCAGCCGGTCGCCGTCGTCGTCACGCCCGTCCCACGCGACCTGGACGGGCCCGCCGGGCAGCACGCCGGCAGGCAGCGTCTCCCCTTCGTCGAGCGTGCGCACGGGCGTGCCGGTGAGCGTGTAGATGCGGATCTGGACGCGCGCCACCGCGCCGGGGCGCGTGTGCTCGACCACGAAGCGCGTACTGCTCACCATCGGGTTGGGGAAGTTGAGCACGCGCGGCACGCTGAGCTTTTCGGACTCGGCCACGACGAAGTCGAGCGTGGCCTCGCCCGAATGGTTGAGCACATCCCACGCGCGCACGCGCAACGTGCCCGGCCCCGAAGGCAAATCCTGCAGCTTGAAGCGCACCGTGCCGCTGGCGTACGCGCCCGGATCGGCCTCGAAAAAGGCCCCGATGTCGATGGCGTTGCGCTCGTCCCCGTTGACGACGAGCAGCAGTTCGTGGCCCACGCCCGCCCCCGCCGTGTTGATGCCCGTCTCGTCGGAGAGGCGTACGATCAGTTCGGGGTCGCGGGGCACCATGCCGCCGCCCACGAACGTGGTGTCGTTGAGAAACAGGCGCACCGTCGGGCCGCGCCCGTCGTCGGGAATGTTGGAGGCCGAGCCGCCCACCACGAGTTGCGTCGTGGCCCCGGCGGCGTGCGTGCCCTGCCCGGCGGCATAGGCGGCAATGCGGCCCCGCTCGTTCGAGTATGAGATGTCCTTGGGCACCACGAACGTGGCCTCGAAGCGCCCCGCCGTCACGTCCACGGTGCCGCGCCAGATGAGGTCGTTCTGCTGGAGGTAGTAGGGCGTGGGCATGTAAAAGACGTAGGGCAGCGGCACGCGGCGCGGGCTGTCGAAGGCCGTTACGCTGATGCGCCCGGCGAAGCCCGTGGCCGTGGTGCCAGCGGCGTCCACGACGCGCCCGCGCACCGTCACACGGTCGAGCGCGCGAAGCTGCGCCTGCGTGGAGTCGCTGATCGCCACGCCGGCCACGTCTTCAATCTGCACCCGCAACGGAGCCATGCCAAAGCGCGCCGAGGGGTCGCCCAGGAGGTTGAATTTGCGGCTGTTGGACTGCCCACCCACCGGACTCTGCTTCATGCGCAGCAGCGCGTCGCCCAGGCGCGGCGGCAGGCCCTGAGCGTCGGGCGTGAACAGCCCGACGTTGAGGTAGCGGTTGACACCGACGTTGAGCGAGTTGGTGTCCGAACTCGTGTAAACGATCCGAACGGTCGTGAACAGCGCCACGGCCCCGCCGCGCGGGTTGAACAAGAGCGCCTCCGCCGTGCTCTGGTGGTCTTCGATGTCCCACCGCCCGAACGAACACGTGGCGGTGATAAAGACGGGCAACCTGTCGAAGTTTTCGAGCGACTCGGCATCCTGGCGCGTAAAGATCTCCTCGTCGGCCAGCACTTCGGGGCCGCCGTGGCCGCTGTAGTTGATGGCGAGCAAACCGTCCTCGATGGCCTGCACGATGTCGCGCCGCGCACCGGGCAGGCGGAACTTGGTCTGGAAAACGCGCTCGTACGAAGGCCCATACACCTTCTTGATCTGCACCTGATTGGTGGTGTCTTTGACGAGCTCGGCCACGAAATCGGCGTTCTGCACGTGCAGGTCAATGTTGTCGTCTGAGGGCGTCGGGCCGTCATCGGCGACGAATAGGTAGCGCGTGCGCCACTCGCCGTACGTCTCCGGGCTTTCGTGACGCTCGATCTTGCTCAGCATGGCCTCCAGGTCGGCGCGCGTCTGCACGGGAAAGCGCCCCACGCCGATGTCGGGCCGCTCGGTTGACGAAAGCTGCCAGCGCCCTTCGCTGTCGTCGAGCAGGGCGAAGTAGTCGTCGGACGTGTACGTGTCGATGGTGCGGAGCGACTCGTCGGTTTCGTAGGGGAAGA
>CBDUBO010000484.1:0-2605 GCA_965365405.1 uncultured Rhodothermales bacterium
GAGTAGTGGACGAGGTATTCGCGCGAAAGCTGCCGGATCTGCCCGGCGGCCTGCGACTCGACGATGGCGGCAGACTCGCGGGCCATCTCCTGCATGATCTCCCGAGCTTTTTTCCAGTCGCTCCGGTACGTGACCGTCACGCCGAACTCGTGCCAGACGAAGTTGAAGCCCTGGTTGTAGTTGTACAGGCCGTGCAGAAAAACCCAGGCGTTGGGCACGTGCACGATGCGCCCCGTGCTCTGGTCGGCCTGCACCCAGCCACCCACCTCCATGAGCGTCGTGTGGAGCAGGCGCACGTCAATCACGTCGCCCCGGATCCCGTTGACTTCGATGCGGTCGCCCACACGGTAAGGCTGGCGCAGGATGAGGTTGAACCAGCCTGCCAGGCTCAGCAGCGCCTCGCGCATGGCAATGGCCGTGCCTGCGCCGATCACCGTGAGGACGGTGAGCACGTCGCCACGCCCCGGTGCCCACAGTGCCACCACCGCGACGACGAACAGGAGCGCCATCGAGCGCCCGATAAGCTTGGAGATCCGGTACTGCCGCGCCGGGTCCTGAATGATGCGGGCCGTAAACCGCTTGAGCAGACGCGAGGCCGTGACCACGACGACCACGAGCACGACGGTGGCCAGGATGCGCCACACATAGATGCTGTTCAGATCCAGATCGAAGGGCATAGCGGCAGAGGGCAGGCGCGTCAAGTTAGCCGCCCGCCGGGCGTTCGGCGTACACGACCTCGGACGGGAACAGCCACTGGCGCACGAACTCGCGGCGAATCTGCACGAAGCCTGCTTCGCTGAGCGCAGGCACCACTTCCACGCCTCTGCACCCGCCCAGTAGCGGGGGGAAGAGGCGGTAGAGTCCTTCCCACAGGGTTTCGTACCACGCCCGCCCCACCGTCATGTTGGCCATCACGAGCCGCCCGCCGGGGCGCAGCACGTCGAGAAAGCCGCGCAGCGTGGGGACAAACGCTGCTTCGGGCAGCAGATCGAACATGTACGAGCACAGCACCACGTCGAAGGGTGCGACGGGCGCAGGCAGGGCAAGGGCATCGCCCAGGCGGAGCACGCAATTTGGGTGACCAGTATGGCGAGCACGGCGCTGCGCGCGGCGCAGCATGGCCGGCGTGCGGTCGATGCCTTCGGCATAGCCGTCCGGGTTGCCACGCAGCACTTCACGGAACGACAGCCCGGTGCCGACGCCGACCTCGAGTACGCGCGTGCCGTTCTGCACGTCGGCCCAGTCCAGCAGGAGCCGCCGCGCTCGCGCTTCTACGACGCGCGCGAGCAGGTCGTGCGTGGGCGCGATCCAGGTGTACGTCGAGACGACGCGGTGGTCGGGGAGGCGGGCCGGCAGCATACACCGATTTTACACCGATGGGAGCCGCCCGCCCAAACGCGGCGTATGCGCGCCCATTCCCGACCCGCCTACCGTTTCATCGCCCATGTCCAAGCCGCGTCGCCGAGAACCCGTGCCCGCCCCAGTGCCTCAGACGGGCCGGCTGAGCCAGTACCGCCCCCCGCTCGACCGCGCCTTTTTCGCGCTCTCCCTGGTGGGCTTCCTCGTCGTCGTCCACCTCGGCTTGCAGGATCGCATCGGGTTTTCACGCGGGTGCATGGGCTTTCAGACGAACGAGGCCGTCGAGAGCGCCTTCAACTGCGAATTGGTGACGGGCAGCGAGGCGGGCACGTTTCTCGGCCTTTCCAACATTGCGTGGGGCATCGCGTTTTACGTGACGGTGGCCCTGCTGGGCGCTGCCGCGATGGCCCTTCCCGCACGAACGGCGCTGCTGAAGCGTTTGCGTGGAGGGGTCGTGGTGCTGGGCTTTGCCTACGCCCTCTTTCTGGTGAGCAAACAGGTGGAGATGGGCGAGTACTGCGCCCTCTGCCTCACCTCGGCGGCCATCACCGCGCTGCTCTTTACCCTGCTGATCGTAGACTTTTTCCGTCCTAACACTTCTGTCGCCGTATGAACCGCTCCATCTTCCGCGAAGGCCGTCTCTACCTGGGGTTGGCCGCGCTCACTGTCGTGCTCGCCGGGGCCGACGCCTTCTACTTTCTCTCCATCGATCCGCCCGCGCCTGCCGCGCCGGTCGAGGAGGTTACGGCCGCACTTCCCCCGGCGCCCACGATGGAAGTCCTGGCCGCGGACTCCGCGCTCGTCTGCTCTTACAGCAGCGAAGTGCCCGCCATGGCCGATTACGATGCCCTCGTGGGCCAGAGCGACGTAATCGAGGGCAACCCGCAGGCTGGCGTTACCGTCGTCGAGTTTTTCGAGCCGAACTGCCCCCATTGCCGCACCTTCTACCCGCAGATGAAGCAGGCCATCGCGGCCTACGGAGACCACGCGCGCTTCGTCATCAAGCCCGTCATCTTCTGGGACAAGTCTGTCATGCAGGGGCAGGCGCTCTATGCGGCCATGGCCGAGGGCAAGTTCGACGAGATGCTCGCGGCCCAGTTTGCCCTGAACAAGCCTAACGGACTGGATGAGGCTGACATCCGCGCCATTGCCACGCGGATCGGCATGGATGCCGACGCGATGATGAAAAACATCGAAGCGGGCAAGTACCGCGCGGTGGCCTACGAGGCCCGCCAGGCCTTCCAGG
>CBDUBO010000485.1:0-2573 GCA_965365405.1 uncultured Rhodothermales bacterium
GCCGCCGGTGCCGCGCCGCCGTTTTTCGCACAGGTGACGCTGCTGCTGCTCGCGGCAGCACTTATCGCGTACCTGTGCGTGCGGTTCGGGCTGATGCCCATCATCGGTTTTCTCGTCGCGGGCGCGCTGATCGGGCCGCACGGCTTGGGGCTGGTGCGCGACCAGGCCCTCGTGGATGCCGCTGCCGAGGTCGGCGTCATCTTGCTCCTGTTCACCATCGGCATCGAGTTCTCGCTCGAAAAGCTCGCCCGCATCCAGAAGCTCATCTTCGGCGGCGGTGGCTTGCAAGTGCTGCTGGCAACCGGCGCAACCGCCGGCCTGCTCTTGCCCTTCGGCGTACCCGTGCCAGCAGCCCTCTTCACCGGTTTTCTCGTCGCGCTTTCGTCCACGGCCATCGTGCTCAAGCTGCTCGGCGACCGGGGCGAGATGAACACCGAAACGGGTCAGGTAGCCCTGGGCCTGCTCATCTTCCAGGATCTGGCCATCATCGTGATGGTGCTGCTCGTGCCTATGCTGGCGGGCGCGGGTGGCGGCGCGGCAGGCGTGGCGTGGGCGCTGGGCAAGGCCGCCCTTCTCATCGTGCTCGTGCTCGTGGTGGCACGGCGACTCCTGCCGCCGCTGCTCGAAGCGGTGCAGCGGACGTGCTCGCCCGAAGTCTTTTTGCTATCGGTTATCGCCATCTGCTTCGGCACCGCGCTCCTGACAAGCCTGGCAGGCGTGAGCCTGTCGCTGGGTGCGTTTCTGGCCGGACTCGTCGTGAGCGAAAGCCGCTTCAGCGAGCACGCGATGGGCGAGATTCTGCCCCTCCAGGTGCTCTTCTCGGCCACGTTTTTCGTCTCCGTCGGGATGCTGCTGGACGTGGGTTTCGTGCTGGCCCAGTTGCCTCTCGTGGGGGCCGTGGTGCTGGCCGTGCTGATCGTAAAAACTGCGACGGCGGCGCTGAGCGTGCGGGCGCTGGGCTACGCCACGCCTGTCGCCCTCGCCTCTGGCCTGCTGCTGGCACAGGTGGGCGAATTCTCGTTCGTGCTTGAACGCGCCGGACGCGAACTGGGGCTGCTGCCCGCCGGGCTGGCCGAGGGTTCGCAGGCGTTTATCGCGGCCACTGTGCTGCTGATGGTAGCGACGCCTGCCCTTCACGCGCTCGGTACACGGCTCGGACGCCGCCTGGATGCGCGCCACACCCAGACGCAGGCCACCCGCATGGACGAGGCTCCGCTGCCCGAACTGCCCCCACTCGAAAACCACGTCGTGGTGGCGGGCTACGGGGACGCCGCCCGGCAACTGGGGCGCGTGCTCCAGGCCAGCGGCATCCCCTTCGTGGTGACGACACTCAACCCCGGCGGCGCGCTCGAAGCCGAGGCAGAGGGCCTCACCGTGCTGCGCGGCGACGCGAGCCGCCGCCACGTGCTCGAACACGCGGGCGTCGAGCGCGCCAAGATGCTCGTCGTGGCAGACGATGACCCCGGGCAGGCGCACCGCATTGCCGCCGTGGCCCGCCCGCTCAACCCGACGATGCGGCTCGTGGTACGCACCCGTGCCACCCGCGACTCCCACACGCTCGCGCACACCGGCGCCGACCGGGTGGTGACGGAGGAGTTGGAGAGCATCGTCGCCCTCTTCCACGACGTGCTGCGCACCTACGAGATCGCCCCCGCCGAGATAGACCGCCACGAGGACGAGGTGCGCGCCGACGGGTACGCTGCCCTCCGCAGCGCGCCGACAGGTGCGGCAGCACCCGTCACGCCGTGCGCCTTCGATCCCGATTGCCTCGACACGCGCCGCGTGCTGCTCCGTGACGGGATGCCCATCGCGGGCCGGGAGGTGACCGAGATCGGCTTCGAGACGCGCTGGGGACTGCACCTCAGGGGCATCGAGCGGGCGGGGCACCCCTCTACCGGGTTCGGCGAACGCCTCGCCCCCGGCGATGTGCTTGTGCTCGCGGGCACCACCGACGCCTTTGCGCGTGCCGCCCCCGCTTTCCGCACGTCAGAATCCTTCGACCTGCCGTCTGAGCCCGCCGGGCTCGCCCCCGCCGACGCCTCCCGCCCCGTCACGCTTGCGCCTGGCCCCCGCGCCTGCGCGCACCTTCCGCGCCCGCTCACTATCACGCCGCGCACGGCAGGCTGCGAAGAATGCCTGCGCATGGGCGATACATGGGTACACCTGCGCGTGTGCATGGCGTGCGGCCACGTCGGCTGCTGCGATTCGTCCAGGAACAAGCACGCGACGGCCCACCACCACGCCACCGGGCACCCCGTCGTGCGTTCCGCCGAGCCGGGCGAGACGTGGGGCTGGTGCTACGTGGACAGGCAGATGCTGTAATAGCCTCTGACGTGTGGGGGTTGATTACCACCTGACGCGATTCGTGGATTGGAATCATCTTTGGCCCGCTTACCCCGCGAGCGCCTGAACCGCGTTTCGAGACGCTGTAGCAGTTCTGTTGCGGAAAGTGCTTCCGAAAGGGCGGCAAAATCTGAATAATGTTACGGATAGGTAATCCGCCTGCTATCTCAGACGCCTAAACCCTTGCGATACATCACACATATCCTTATCGTGCGGGCACTAACCATAGG
>CBDUBO010000486.1:0-2568 GCA_965365405.1 uncultured Rhodothermales bacterium
CGTGTCGAGCCTGAAGCTGCGCGCCAGCTACGGCGTCAACGGTAACATCTCCGGCCTGTCGGACTTCCACGCGCAGGGTCTCTACAGCGTCGGCGCGCGCTACAACGGTGCCGCGGCCATCCAGAACAACCGCATGGCCAACCAGGACCTGCGCTGGGAGCGCTCCAAGACCGTGGACGTGGGCTTCGACCTGGGCCTGGCCCGCGACCGCGTGACGGTGCTGTTCGACTACTACCGCCGCGTCACGGACGACCTGCTCACGTCGCTGGAGCTGCCGCAGTACTCGGGCTTTTCGAGCCTGCTCACCAACCTCGGCTCGCTCGAAAACAAGGGGCTGGAGTTCGAACTCGGCGCGCGCCTGTTCAATAACCCCGACGGCTTCTCGTGGAGCGCCTCGTTCAACGCGGCCACCAACCAGAACAAGATTCTCGAGCTGCCCGACAACGGCAACGAGCGCAACCGCATCGGCGGGATCGAGGTGTACGACCCCAAAACGAAGCAGTACGTGTGGGTGGGCGGCCTTCAGGAAGGGCAGCCTCTCGGCGACCTCTACGTCTGGAAGCACCTGGGCGTCTATGCCACCGACGCCGATGCCGCCAGCGCCCCCACCGACGCGCTCATCAGCCGGACGGACAAGACCAAACGGGCCGGCGATGCCATCCTGGCCGACATCGACGGCAACGGCGTCATCGACACGCGCGACCAGGTGCACGTGGGCAACATCTTCCCCGACTGGACGGGCGGACTCACGAGCACGTTCGGCTACAAAAACTTCGGTCTGACCGTGCGGATGGACTTTGCCCTCGGCCACACCATCTTCAACCAGACACTGCTGGCCTTTAACGGGCAGACGCAGGGCGACATCGGCTTTACCGAAGATGTGCTGCGCTCGTGGCAGAAGCCCGGCGACAAGACCAACGTGCCCCGCTACTACTGGGCCGACCAGCTTGCGCAGAACAACATTTTCAGGGGCAACCGGGGCACGTCGTACTACTACGAAAAGGGCGACTACCTGGCGCTCCGCGAGGTGACGGCCAGCTACGTCGTGCCGCGCACGTGGGTGCAGCGGGCCGGCATCGCCTCGGCGCGCCTCTACGTGACGGGCTCCAACCTGCACTACTTCACTTCCTACAAGGGCCTGCTGCCCGAAGACGGCGGGACGGACAGCGGCCGCTACCCGTTGCCGCGCGCGCTCACGATGGGCCTCAACATCGGCTTCTGACGCTTTCACGCCCCTTTTCTCTCAGGCACAACCGATCATGAAACGCTTTTCTCTTTTCCTGCTGATGGCCTGCGCCCTCGTGGCCGCGCCCGGCTGCGACAGCGTGCTCGACGTGGAGCCCACCAGCGAAATCACCGTGGGGTCGTTCTGGAACGGCCCCGACGACGCCATCGGCGCGCTCAACGGCATGTACGACCGCTTCCGCGGCCAGGCGGCGGGCAACCTCTACCTCTGGGGCGCCGCGCGCAGCGAGGAGCTGTCCTACGGCCAGCAGGCCTCGGAGGGCCGCGAGCGCTACTTCCTCAACACGCTCACCCCCGAAAGCGCCGGGCCGGACTGGCTGCGCCTCTACACCATTGTCCACGACGCCAACCTGCTCCTCAAGTACGTGCCCGGCATCACGTTCAGCAGCGAGGCGCAGAAAAGCAGCATCCTGGCCCAGGCGCACACCATGCGTGCGTATGCCTACTTCGTTATGGCGCGGACGTGGGGCGGCGTGCCCATCATTACCGAACCAACGGAGGGCTACGACCCCGGCCAGGTGGCCCGCCCGCGCGGCAGCGTAGAAAACGTGTTCACGCTCGTCAAAGAAGACCTCGACGCGGCCCTCGGCCTCTACCCCGCCAACAGCTTCGCCCCCTGCCGCTGCCAGTGGTCGAAGCCGGCGACGGAAGCCCTCAAAGGCGACGTGTACCTGTGGACGGGCAAGGTACTCGGCGGCGGAAGCGCCGACTTCCAGACGGCCCTCTCCGCGCTCCAGAACGTGCAGAGCGCCGATGTGGCCCTGCTGCCTGCCTACGACGACGTGTTCCGCTACACCAACAAGGGCAACAAGGAAATAATCATGGCCGTCCACTTCGAAGACCTGGAGTCGGGCGAGACCTACAACAACACGATGTACGTGCGCGACGACCAGATCCCGGCCGCCGCGACGCCTTTCAGCAAGGCGCTCGTCGGCGTGGGCGGGGGCCTCAACCGCTGGGCCCCCTCGGAGGTCTTGCGCGATCAGTTTACCGGCGACGACGCCCGGCGCAACGCCACCTTTGCCGAGATCTACGTCAGCGCCGGCGCCGACTCGACGTTCAACGCGGCGGCGGTGCGCAAATTCAGGGGCTTCGTGAGCGCCGGCTCGCGCAGGTTTCTCGACGACGTGATCCTCTACCGCTACGCGGACGTGCTGCTCATGATCGCCGAGGCCAAAAACGCGCTCGGCCAGGACCCTTCGGCCGAGATCAACCAGGTGCGCGGGCGCGCCTACGGGGCCAGCTTCGCCGCGCACCGTTTCACAGGTGGCAGCCAGGCAGCCAACAGCGAGGCCATTTTGCAGGAGCGCCTGCTCGAACTCT
>CBDUBO010000487.1:0-2561 GCA_965365405.1 uncultured Rhodothermales bacterium
CTGAAAAGCGCATCGTCGGCATGATCTCGCACCTGGGCGCGATGTGGCCCGTGGCGTGCGGGCTGGGCCTGGCGGCACGGCTCAAAGGCGAACCCTACGTGGCGTGCGCCCTGCTCGGCGAAGGGGCCACACGCGAGGGCGATTTCCACGAAGCCCTCAGCCTCGCGGCCATCTGGAAGCTGCCCGTCCTGTTCGTCGTCGAGAACAACGGCTACGGCCTCTCCACGCCCACGCGCGAGGCCGTTCCGGTCGAGAACATCGCAGACGCCGCCGCGGGCTACGGGGTGCCAGGCGTGGTGGTGGACGGCAACAGCCTGACGGACGTGGTAGCGGCGCTCACGCAGGCCGCCGCGCGCGCGCGGGCTGGCGAGGGGCCGACGCTGCTGGAGATGAAGACGTTCCGGATGCGCGGGCACGAAGAAGCCTCCGGCACCAAGTATGTGCCGGAGGAAGTATTTGCCCAGTGGCGCGACCGCGACCCGGTCGTGCGCTTTGTCCAGCACGTCATCGAAAACGGGCTCGTGGTCGAAGAAGAGCTTGCCGCGCTGCGGGCCGAGATCGAGCGCGAGGTGGACGAGGCTGCCGAGTTTGCCCTGGCCCAACCCCTCGTGGCGAGCACGGCGGAAAAAGAGGAAGGCGACGTGTACGCACCCGCACCCACCGAATTTCACCTGCCCGAAGGCCCACAAACTGAAAAGCGCTTTATCGACGCCATCAGCGACGGGCTGCGGCAGGCAATGGAAAGGGACGAGAAAATCGTGCTCATGGGGCAGGACGTGGCCGAGTATGGCGGCGTCTTCAAGGTGACGCAGGGGTTTGTAGAGCGTTTTGGAAAGGATCGCATCCGCAACACGCCCATCATGGAAAGCGGTGTGCTGGGGGCGGCGATGGGGCTGGCGCTCGAAGGCTTCCACCCCGTCGTGGAAATGCAGTACGGCGACTTCATCACGTGCGGCTTCAACCAGATCGTCAACAACCTGGGCACGACGCACTACCGCTGGGGCGCGCCGCTGCCCGTCACCATCCGCGCGCCTTTTGGGGGCGGCATCGGCGCGGGGCCGTTCCACTCGCAGAGCATGGAGGCGTGGTTTGCCCACGCGCCCGGCCTGAAGGTCGTCGTGCCTTCCACCCCTCAAACGGCCAAAGGGCTGCTGATGGCTGCGCTCCGGGAGCCCAACCCGGTCCTCTTTTTCGAGCACAAGATGCTCTACCGCGCCCTCAAGGGATCCGTCACGGACGCGCCGTTCGAGTTGCCGCTGGGGCAGGCCCGCGTGGCGCGCGAGGGGCGCGACCTGACGATAGTGACGTACGGCGTGGGCGTGGTGTGGGCCGAGGAAGAAGCGCGAAAGTGGGCCGCAGAGGGCGTCGAGATCGAAGTCGTGGATTTGCAGACGCTCGTGCCGTGGGATCGGGCAGCGGTGCTGGCCTCCGTAGCGAAAACGAACCGGCTCGTCGTCGTGCACGAGGCGTGGCGCACGGGCGGATTCGGGGCCGAGGTCGCCGCCGAAGTGGCAGAGGCCGCCTTCGCCTGGCTCGACGCGCCGCCCGTCCGCGTGGGCGCAAGGGATTTCCCCGTGCCTTTTTCCCCACCCATCGAGGGGGATATCTTCTCGGCGCGGGCTCGCCTGCACAGTGCCATCGCCACTACGCTCCACTACTGATGTACCGCTGCTTCGCCGTCGCCCTCGCGCTCCTGCTGCTGGGCGGCTGCGACCGGTTTGCAGACGAAAGGCGGCTGCTGGCCATCGTGGTGCAGGATGCCGAGGGGCGTTCGCTCTCCAACGTCGAGGTGCACGCCGTCCTGCACTTCAACCCGGCGTTTCCAGGCGAGACATCGCTGCCCGTTCGCTTCCGGCTCGAAGGGCTCACGGGCGTCACCTTTACCGTCGAGCGCCGCTCGGACGGCGCCTCCGTGCCCGGCGGCGACCTGGGCATCCTGGGGACAGGCACCCACACCCTGCCGGCTACCGCCTTCGCCCTGCCCAACGGCGTGTACCGCGTGCGCGTGCGCGGCGGCAACGAGGTGCTGCTCGACACCGACGTGATCCTCAACCGCGCCCCTGATGCCGCTGGCACGATCCCACCGCACGGACGCGCTTTTGGCGGCCAGCAACTCCTGCTCGACGCCGATGACCTTTCGCTGGGTGCCATCGCCCACGTAGATCAGTCGAGCCAGGCCGCCCCTTTCGCCGTGACGGACTCGCTGACGCTCTGGTTTGCCCGCGCTGGTGCCAAGCCACAGGCGCTGGGCGTGCGCCTCAACGCCGTGGGTACGACGCGCGTGGTGGCGCGCTTGCAATAACGGGATCTTCGCGCAGAGGCGGGCGTGCCGCACGCCCCACCCCCGCCGCCCATGCGCCTTTTCCCCCTCCTGCTCGTGCTACTAGCCGCCGGCTGCACAGGCCCCCGCCTGCGCCCCGTGGACGTGCCCGACCAGATTGCAAAGCCCTCCGCCGTGGATCACAGCGCCTTCGATCAGGTGCTGAGTACGTACGTGGACAGCACCGGGCTGGTGGACTACCAGGGCCTCAAAAGCAGTCGCGCCCTCGCGCCGTACGTCG
>CBDUBO010000488.1:0-2555 GCA_965365405.1 uncultured Rhodothermales bacterium
AGCGCCTGCGTGGGCGCGTCGCCGGGGAAGCGCTGGAGAAGCGCCTGGGCCGCCTGCCGCGCCTCGGCGTAGCGCCCGGCCAGGGCGTAGGCCCCGCTCAGGTTGTAGCGCGCCGCCCGGCCTTCCGGGCTCGACGCGACGGCTTTTTCGAGCCACCCGATGGCCCCGTTCACGTCACCCTGTTGAAGCAGGATGCTGCCGATGAGGCGCTGCGTCTCGCCGTCGGGCGCACGGGTTTCGGCCTGCCGAAAGTGGGCGAGGGCCTCGCCGAGCCGTCCCTGTTGCAGGTACACGTTGGCCGCCTGCACGAGCGGGCCCGGCTCGAAGGGAAACTCCTGCGCCAGTGCCCGCGCCGCCCGCAGCGCGCTCTCGCCATCGCCCTGGGCGACGAACGCCTGGTAGAGCGCCTCGGTCGCCTCGGCCCACGTCTTGTCGCCGTTCAGCACGTCCACGGCGAGCCGCTCGGCAGGGGTGGACGTGCCAAAGGTGTCCGGCACGACGACGCCGGGCGGCTGGAAGGGCCAGCTATGCAGAAGCGTCTGCACGCGGTAGCTGCCCAGCAGGGAGTCCAGCGGCGTAGCTGTGCTGAGCGCCCGCGCCTTTTCGGGCGGGACGGAGGCGCTGCCGGCGAACAGCGACCGATGCAGCGCGTCGTAGAAAGCGTCCGACAGCAGGAAGTAGCCTTCCAGATTGGGGTGGAGGTGTTCGAGCATCAGCGACTTCCCGACAATTCCGTGCGGCGACGCGTCTGCCAGCCGGGCCTCCGTCTCAACAATCGTCGCGCCGTAGCGAGCCGCTACTTCGCGGATGGTGACGTTGAACGCTTCGGGCGCGCGGAACCGGAGCTGGTCGCGGTCGCGGGCGGCGGCGTAGGCGTGCCGCGCCTCGTCCCAGCGCCCCAGCCCGTCGAGCAGGCGGCCCTGCTGATAGAACGCGGCGGCCGAGAGGCTGTCGCGCGCGATGAGGGTTTCCAACTGCGCCAGCGCGCCAGGGGTGTCGCCCGTGGCGGCGCGGCCCAGCGCGGCGCGGTAATCCTGCCGCCAGGCCGACGTGTCCGTCCCCTCTGCCAGCCCGCTCACGAAGGGCGCGTGGTCGCGCAGGTTGCTGGCCAGCGTGCCGATAAAGACGGGAACGCCGGCCTGCTGGTACTTCTGGAGCAGCGCCGAGAGGTTGCCCCGGAATTGCGCCAGCCCGGCGCGGTACGTGTCGGAGCCGTAGGGGATAGACTGCTCGCCCACCATGCGGGCCATGAGCGTGCCGCCGGGCGCTTTGCCGGCCTGCTGCCCGCCCAGCCAGCCGCCCACGCGGGCCAGCATGCTGCGCAAGAGTTGCACCGTCCGGTAGTCGCGCAGGCGCAGGTAGAGGTTGACGAGCGCGGGCGAGCGTCCCAGCGACTCGGTCGCGCCCACGCCGAGGGCACCGTAATACTCGTTGTGGCCGGCGTAGATGAGCACGGCATCAGGCTGCTGCGCGATGATTTCGTCCGCCAGGTCGAGCAGCGTGTACGAGTTCACCGCCGCCATTGCCGTGTTGACGACCTCGACGTTGCGGTCGGGAAGCGTCTCGGCCAGCCGCCCCTCCAGCATCCGCGAAAAGCTGGCCCCCATGTAGTAGGGAAAGCCTGCCGCCGTGGAGCCGCCCTGCACGAACACGCGCAAGGTGCCGGGCTTTTTCGTCTTCTCGAAGTAATCCGTCAGGCTCGTGGGCACCGTCGCCGTGCGGCTGAAGTAGCGGCGCGCCACGTCCCGGCTCTGGTAGAGGTAGTCCGAGCGTCCGGGCGCTTCGACGAAGAGGGGATACGACGCGCCGTATCCGCCCAGCCGCAGGCCAGCCTCCAGTAGCACGAAAAAGGCGACGGGAATGAGGAGCAGCAGCCCGTTGGCCCACCAGGGCGCTGGGCGACGCTGCTGTTTCTTGAGGGCCATCCCGGTGCGGTGCGTTTTGGTCGCGCCGGGCAACGATAGGGGTAGAGCGCGGTTTCGGCGCCCCGGCGCGCCGAACCTGCCTCTGGGCCCGTCGTTGCCGCGCCCTGCGTTCGATACTCGCAACCCGGCACGCAACACGCGAAGCGATGCACTACACGCTCGGCCTTTCAGCTTTCTACCACGACTCGGCGGCGTGCCTGCTGCGCGACGGGCACATCGTGGCGGCGGCGCAGGAGGAGCGCTTCACGCGGCGCAAGCACGACGCCGCGTTTCCCGCCCACGCCGTCGAATACTGCCTGCGTGAAGGCGGCATCGGCATCGAAAGCGTGGACGCCGTGGCGTTCTACGACAAGCCGTGGCTCAAATTCGAGCGCCTGCTCGAAACGTACCTCGCCTTCGCCCCGCGCGGCCTCTTCTCGTTTCTCAAGGCCATGCCGCTCTGGCTCAAGGAAAAGCTGTGGATGGACGAGGAGATCAAACGCTGGCTCGGCTATGAGGGCAATGTGCTCTACCCCGAACACCACCAGTCGCACGCGGCGTCGGCTTTTTACCCCTCGCCGTTCAGGCGCGCCGCCATCCTTACCGTGGACGGCGTGGGCGAGTGGGCCACGGCGTCGTGGGGCGTGGGGG
>CBDUBO010000489.1:0-2555 GCA_965365405.1 uncultured Rhodothermales bacterium
TGACGCCCGCCGGCGCGTTGTGGAAGTGCGCCGCCGTCAACGGACCAGAGAGGCCCGTAACGGTGAGATGGAAGGCCAGCCCGGCGTCGGTGAAAGTGAGCGCGGCCGTGCCCGTGGCGCTGCTCGTGACATTGCCAGGCTCCTGCGCGGCGTCGAGGGCTGCAGAGAAGCTCCATCCTCCCGTGAGCATCACCTGTCCCCTGATCTCGCCGCCGGGGTTGGCGGCCGTGTGGACGTTGAGGTAGAGCTTGCCCGTGAGCAGCGCCGCCAGCAACGCGTCCGTCAGCGGCTCGGCATCCGAGGCCGTCCAGCGCCCGAAGGCTGTCGCGCCCGAAAAATCGCCCGTGATGGTTTTCACCACGCCGCCGTTGACGCCTGCCGGGGCGTTGTGAAAGTGCGCCGCCGCGATGGGGCCCGAGAGGCCGGACACGGTGGCGAAATAAAGCACCCCGGCATCTGTCACCTGTACGGACGCCGTGCCGGTGGCCGTGCTCGTCACGTCGCTCACCTCCTGTTCGGGCGTGAGCACGGCCGTCAGCCCTGCGCCGGACGTGGGGTAGAGTTGCGCCCGGATTTCGCCCGCCGGGTTGGCGGCGGTGTGGACGTTGAGGTAGAGGTTTCCGGCCAGCAGCGCCGCCGTCAGTTCGTCCGTGAGCGGCTCGGCGTCGGAGACGGTCCAGCGGCCCACCGCTGATCCCCCGTCGAAGTCGCCGGTGATGGTTTTGACGACGCCGCCGTTGACGCCTGCCGCGGCGTTGTGGAAGTGGGCTGCCGCGATGGGGCCTGAGAGCCCCTCGACACTGACGATGAAACGCACCCCTTCTGCGGTGAGCGCGACGGCTGCCGTGCCGGTGGCCGCGCTCGTGACGCTGTGCGTCTCCTGATCGGCAGAGAACGTGCCGGTAAAAAACGTCTGCGCGCGGGCCGCGAAGGGCATCATCAGCAGCGCGACGAGGGGGAGCAGCGTAGCACTTCGGTTCATAAGGGGCCTCCTTGCTGGGTAGTGGGTGACTTCAACGTAGTCAATCCCACTGACAGGCTTGGGGCATTCGGGTGTACCCTCGTTGTAACGATCATCTCGCCAACAAGCAACCTGATCCCGCACGAGACGCGAACCGTTCAGGTGCAGTGCGGGAAGTGCTCAGCGCACGGCCCATCGGACGGTGAGCGAGACGTTGGGAAAGCGGTCGCGCTGTCCCTCGCGGGCGGCCTGCCGGATGGCCCGTGCCGAGGCTTCGGGCACGCTGCCGAACAGCGTGTAGGACAGATGCTGGAGCGCGTACCACCCCTCCAGTTCGATGGCGGACGCGCCGCCCAGCGGCCACGACACCCGCACGACAGGCCCTGCCTGCTGCCGCCACGACCGCCCCGGACGGGTGATGCTGCCCAGGATGGGTTGCCCATCGCCGTCCAGAAGTGTGTTGCCATCTGCGCCGGTGCGGGGATAGCGCACGGTCACGCTCCGCTCCGAATCGCGCCGCAGAAACAGCCGCGCGCCCACCTCCACGGTCGCCCTTCGGACAAGCTGGGCGCGCAGGTCGAGGGTGTAGGTACGCACGGTGTCGAAGGGGATCTCGGCGAAACGATCGCGCAAGAGGCGGCCCAGGCGCAGGTCGCTGACGGTGGCGCGGCCCCGCACCCGCAGCGGCGGGGCAAAGGCGTGATCCACCACGAGTTCGTAGCGCAGTTCGCGGGCGGCCTGGTCCTCATTGGGGCGGCCGGGCAGAAGCGCGTCCGCCGTCGTGTAGGTGGCCCGCACTTCGGACGTGAGCGCCGCGCGGGTGAGCGGCGCGGGCGTCCACGTGAGCGCTGGACGCAGCCGCAGCGAGCGCTGCGCGTTGTTCTCCCCCGACCGCTGCCGCTTGAGGTAAACGGTATGGTAGCGCGACCCGAACGCCGTGGCGTCGAGTGTGAGCGTGGGCCGTAGCCGCCATTGCAGCCCCGCCGAGACGGTATGCTGCGCCTCGTCGCGGTCGTCGGGGTTGATCTCCGGGGTATCGTGGCGCAAGATGGAGGCTACGCCCTCAGCAAAGGCGGTAAAGCGGCCCCGGCTGCCGCGCAGCAGAAGCGCAAGCGCAACGACGCTCCGGTCGAAGTCGCCCTGTTGCAGCAGTTCGCCTTTCTGGGCCGCCTGGGCGGGCGGCAAGGTGCTGCGGTTGACGAGCACACGGCGCTCGGCCTCGGCTCCGGCACGCACGGACAGCCGCGCCAGCACGCCGGACTGCTGGGCCACGAGCGCGCCTTCGTACGACACCTGCTGGTGCGTGAAGTCGGTGTCGAAAAAGAGCGCGCCTTCGCTGGCGCGGAGCGTGCGCACGCGGCGGCTGTTGGCCCCGGCCTCCAGCGCCGACGTGGCCTGGAATGCGCCCCCGATGGGCACGTCGAGCGCGAGCGCCGCCGAGAGCGTGTCACTTGTCGTCGCCTCGACGGTTTCGGCCAGTAGGCCGTCGGTGCGGTTGAGAAAGGAGGCGGCCTGGTAGGCGTCGCGGCGGACGCGGCTGCCGCGGGTGAAAAGGGAGAGGCGGGCCGCGTCGAAGGCGCGCTCGACGCCGGCC
>CBDUBO010000490.1:0-2551 GCA_965365405.1 uncultured Rhodothermales bacterium
AGGCTGAACAGCTCCCCGGTTGCGAGCAGAATGGTGAACGCGACCGCGAGCCCCGACGGCGGCGCAAACGTGACGGCGATCTCCTGGTGGAGGTTGCGCTGCGCCCGGACGTAGGTCTTGCCGCGCCGGTGTGTGAGCGATACGGCCGCCGTGGTGGCCCCGCGCCGGTCGCCGTACTGCCACGTGCGCGTGCCGCCCACCTGATTGACCGTGCCCACCTGCCCGTAGATGCGGCGCACCTCTTCGACGATAGCCCCCCACTCGTCCTCGTCCACGGGACGTTCGAGCACGCGCTCCTCGACGAGCCGGGTGGGCGCGCCCCAGAAGGCGAAGCCCTCTTTCTTGGCCACGGGCCGGTGGGCCTCGAACGCCGCCTGCTCCACGAAGCGCGGGTCGATGCCGACCTCGGCTGCGATGGCGCGCAGCTCGTCGAGCGACAGGCCGTGCTCACCGCCTTCGTCGCCGGCCTGGAGTTCGGCGGCGCGCTTGAGGATGTTTGAAACCTGCTTCTCGTTAAAGACGCGCACGGGAGTTACGCTGAGGACGATAGACGTGCCGAAACGGAGTGAGACCTTTAAGCCGTGCCGAAATATAGGATTTGAGAGGGGAGAAGGGTGACCGGGGAATGGGGGCGCGTGGGGAGGGTCAGCGGGGAGATACCGATGGGGCGTGAAGGGCTACGCATTACCACCGCTTCTTCCACCCCGCCTCCTTCCCAATCGCCCTTCTCGCTTCCTCCACGCTATCTTGCCCGCCTCAGTCCTTTCGCATCGTGCTTCTCGACCAACTCGAAACCCCGGCCCTGCTCGTCGAACGCGGGCGGCTGCTGCTCAACCTCGACCGAATGCAGGCGCGAGCGGCCACGAATGCCGTTGCGCTCCGTCCGCACGTCAAAACGCACAAGAGTGTGGCCCTGGCGCGCCTCCAGCGCGAACGGGGCGCGCGCGGGCTGGCCGTCGCCAAGCCGTCCGAGGCCGAGGTGTTCGTGGACGCGGGCTTCGACGACGTGCGGCTGGCCTACAGCGTGGCCGGCGAGGCGCGCCACCAGCGCCTGCTGCGCCTGATGGAAAGGGCCCGCGTGTCGTTCTGCGTGGACACCGTCGAGGGGGCGCGGGCCGCTGCGCCCATCTACGCGGCAGCAGGACGGGAAGCCGACGTGCTCATCGAGGTAGATACCGGGCACGGGCGCTGCGGCGTGCGCTGGGACGACGTGCCCGCCGCCGTCGCCCTCGCCCGCGAAATCGCGTCGCTGCCCGGCCTGCGCCTGGCGGGTCTGCTCACGCACGAAGGCCACAGCTCCGGCGGCCCCCGCCCCGGCGAGACGAAGGACGACGCCCTTATCCGGGCAATGGAGGAAGGCCGCGACCGCCTGCTCCACGTAGCCCTCGCGCTCCACGCTGCCGGCCTGGCCACCCCCGACGCCTTTAGTCTCAGCGTGGGCTCGACGCCTTCGATGCGTCACTTCGAGAACCGTACCGAGGGCGGTTTCCGCATCACCGAGATCCGCCCCGGCAACTACGTTTTCTACGACGCCATGCAGGTAGCTCTGGGCACGTGCACGCTTCAGGACTGCGCCCTCACCGTTCTGGCCACAGTCGTCTCGAAGCAGCGCCACGACGGCGTCGAGCGCCTGTTTCTGGACGCGGGCAAAAAGGTGCTCACTTCCGACACGGGCTATGGCCTCGCGGGCTACGGCGTGCCCCTCTACAACGCCCGCGCCATGCGCGTGCTACCGCACCTGGAGGTGTTCGCCCTTTCAGAAGAGCACGCGTGGTGCCGCGTGCCCGGCGCGGCCACCATCGAGGTGGGCGATCGGCTCCGGCTCGTGCCCAACCACGCCTGCACGTGCGTCGCCACCCAGGAAAAGCTGTTTCTCGTGGACGGCGACGAGGTGGTGGAAGAGTGGGCCGTAGACGCCCGCGACGGGATGCGGTGAGGGTTTGTCACTGGTCATTGGCGATGTTGCGTGCTATTCGGGTGACCAATGACGAATGACGAAGGCCCAATGACCGCTCCCGACCGGCCCATCTCGTTTGCGACGGGCGAGGGCATCGAAGGGTCTTTTGTCGAGGCGGCGGGCGTCAGGACGTTCGTGCGGTACAGTCCCGGCTCGGGCCGGACGTTGGTGCTGCTGCCCGGCGGCATGCTCGACTCGTCGCTGCTGACGTGGAAAAAGGCCCTCGAAGCCCTTCCTGCCGACTGGCGCGTGTTCGTGCCCGAACTGCCGGGCTATGGCCGCAGCGCCTACCTGCCCCATGCACCCTACACGACCACGTGGTTTGCCGACTGGCTGGCAGCACTCGTGGATGAACTGGGACTGGGGCGCTTCGCGCTCGGCGGCTCCTCGATGAGCGGCGGTGTCGCGCTCGTGTACGCGCTGCGCCACCCGGAAAAGGTTGAAAAGCTGCTGCTGTCAGGCGCGTACGGCCTCCAGGAAAAGGTGCTACTGCATGAGGCGGCGGCGGTGCTGGCGCGCGTGCCGGGGCTGACCGCCCTGTTCCGGCGCCTGCTGCGCCGTCCGGCGCTGCTGCGGCTGGCGCTGCGTACGGCG
>CBDUBO010000491.1:0-2550 GCA_965365405.1 uncultured Rhodothermales bacterium
GGGGTGCAGGGCAGCCTCCCCTTCGGCGTGGGGGCCGCCCTGCTCGGCTCGGCGCTGGTGTGCGCGACCACCCCCTGGCAGCGCCGCGTGCGGCAACGCCGCTTCGCCCTTCTCGAAGGCGGCGTGGCGGACGAGTTGCGCACCTTGCCACAGGCGCGGTGGCTGCCGCTGCCGGAAGGTGAAACCGGCGGGCGTAACCCCGCTGTGGACGCCATCGTGGTGGATCTGCACGCGCAGCACCCGACGGCGGTGCTCAACGCGCTGGCTTCGCACGCGCTGCGGGGCGTGCCGCTGCTGCACGCCGCTGCCGCCCACGAACTGCTCACCGAGCGCGTGTCGCTGCGTTTCCTGTCCGAAGAGAGCCTCCAGGAATACCGGCGCGTGGTGACGTACGACGTGCTCAAGCGCGGGCTCGACGTGCTCGTGGTGCTGGCCTCGCTGCCCGTCGTGTTGCCCCTGGCGCTCGTCGTCGCGCTCGTCGTGCGGATGGAGTCGCCCGGGCCCATCCTGTTCCGGCAGCGCCGCGTCGGGCATCTGGGCCGCCCCTTCACCATGTTCAAGTTTCGCAGCATGGACCACCGCGAGACGGCGCTCGAAGCCCAGTTTGCGCAGCCCGAGGACGCCCGCGTGACCCGTGTCGGACGCTTTATCCGCAAGTTCAGGGTGGACGAACTGCCGCAGTTCTGGAACGTGCTCCGGGGCGACATGAGCATCATCGGCCCTCGGCCCGAACAGGTGCCGTTCGTCGAGACGTTCGAAGAAGTGATTCCACTCTACCCGTACCGGCATACCGTCCGGCCCGGCATCACGGGGTGGAGCCAGGTGAAGCTGGGCTACGCTGCGAGTCTGCACGAGGCGGTCGAGAAGCTCGAATACGACCTCTATTACGTCAAGCACCTCTCGTTCTCGTTGGACCTGCTCATCCTGTTCAAGACGCTGCGCACCATCGTAACGGGCTACGGGGCGCGGTAGGGCGTGCGTTTTTCGTAGGTTGTGGCTCGCTGCGCGGATGGGTAACGAGTTGGATGGGGAAGTGGTTGGGTTAGCACCGAACCCTCCTACCCGCTATCCACAGCAGCGAGCCCCCGCTACACGGGTAAACTCCGACGAGCGTACCACGAGTGAGTCCCGCAGAGCGGGACGAGCATCTACCCACTACCCCCCATGACCCGTCCGCGGCTGCGACATATCGCCCTGGCCCTGGCGGGCGACCTGGTGGCGGTGTCGCTGGCCTACGGGCTCTACTACACGCTGCGCTTCAAGCTGGCCCTGCTGCCTTCACCGCGCTTCGTGCCCGTCGAGATGGTGGGGGCAGCGCTGGCGACGGCGGTGTTCTGGACAGTCATTTTCGCGCTCTTCGGCCTCTACCGCGACAAGATGCTGCGGCAGTGGGCGCTGCCGCAGACGCTGCGGCTGGCCAAGGCGCTGGGCGTGGGCATCCTGCTGCTCTTTTTCGTGCTGTTCATCGACACGCTGCGGCCCGGCGCGGCGCGCCTCACCATTCCCGTGTATGGCCTGTCACTCTTCGCCGTCGTGTGGACGGTGCGGTGGGGCCTGAACCGGCTCACGCGCGGCTCTACGGTGGCCGGTGTGGGGCGGACGCGCCTCGCCATCGTGGGTGAGCGCAGCCGCGTCGAGTACGTCGCCGGCCTGCTCGAAAGCCATCCTGACCTGGGCTACAAGCCCGTCGTGCTCGTCGCCTTCGACGCGGGCTCGCGGGGCGCACCTCAGCTCGTCTACACGTCACGGCTACTGGCCGGGCGCGACGGGTTCGTCTCGCACGCCGCCCCGCTCGAAAGCCCGCACGACCTGGCCGACGTGGTCGAGCACGCCGTCGAGGAGCAGACCGCCGAGGAGATGTTGGTGCTGCTGGCCCCACGCGACCTCGCCTACTACCTCGAACTCGTGCGCGTGTGCAGTCGCCTGTCGGTGCCCATGCGGTTCGTTTCCAACTACCGCCCCATCGTGCTCGAAGAAGCCGCTGACGAGCCGCTGGAACGCCTGCTGCTGCCCGAGCATCTGTCGTCGGGATGAGCCGACTGGCAGAGGCGCTCGGCGCGGCGCTGGGCAGTGACGTGGCCGAGATGGCGCGCGTGACGGGCGGCGACATCAGCGTGGCCTACCGCGTGACGCTGACGGACGCGCGCGTGTGTTTCGCCAAAACCCTCGACGGTGCACCAGCCGACTTTTTCAGCGTGGAGGCCGACGGGCTGCGGGCCATCAGGCAGGCGGGCGCGCTGCGCGTGCCGGAGGTGCGGGCCGCAGGTGCCGACTGGATCGCGCTCGAATGGGTCGAGCAGGGCGGGCCGCAACCGGGAGCGTGGGAAGCGTTCGGGCGGGCGCTGGCCGCGCTCCACCGCGGCACTGCCCGGTCCACCTTCGGGTGGCACCGCGACGGCTACATCGGCAGGTCGCCGCAGCTCAACCCGGCCACCGGCGATGCCGCCACGTTCTGGCGGGATGCGCGGCTGCACCCGCAACTGGCCCTGGCGCGGGAAAACGGCTGGGCCACGCCCGAACTCGAAGCAAGTGCCGAAACCCTCTTCGCCC
>CBDUBO010000492.1:0-2549 GCA_965365405.1 uncultured Rhodothermales bacterium
GCACGTGCTCGTGCCGCCCGACTGGACGGTGGCCGAGGGCCACGCGCTCTGCGAAAAGATCGAAGCCGACCTGCGCGCCGCGCTGCCCCTCCTGTCCGTGCTCACCCACCTCGAACCCCTCGGCGATCCGGCGGCGATGCACGACATCCCCCTCGACCGCGAGCCGGTGTGACGCCGCACGCGCTTACGCGCTGACACCCACCGAGACCAACGGCACAGCCGTATCGTCCAGGCGCGACCCCGTCCAGCCGTCGTACTGCCCTTTCGCCTTTCCTGCCGCCACGAGCAGGCGGTTCACCAGCGCGTCCAGCTCCGGGGCGTCGGGGATCACGTCTGCTTCCACCCGGCACCAGTACATCCGGCCCCGCATGATGCGCACCCACCACGGCATCGTCATCGGCTCGACAGCGACGGTCACGCCGGGCTGCCGAAGCAGCGCGGCCGCTTTGTCAGCGTGGGCCTGATCGGGCAGTAAAAAGTAGAACGTGAGTCGGTGCCGCTGGCTGGTGTTGCTCCCGGCGCGCGCGAGTTCTTCCCGCACGTCCAGCACTTCAGGCTGGCGGGGGAGGGAGGCATAGGCTGTTTCCATATCCGTTGCCCGCGCCGGTGTTCACGCGCAAGGGCGCGGCAGCCTGCGGGTTGCTGGTTGGCCCTTAAGATGGGTACCGGCGGCGGTCTGCGAAAGCGTCTGCCTGCGGGTTAATGAAACGATAACAAGCGCGGCAGGGGAATTTCACAAGCCCGGGGCCTCCGCGCCGTCCCAGAGCCGCGCGAACAGCGCGGGCAGCGACACGGGCCGCCCCGTGCCGTAGTTGATCCACACGACCGTGGCCTCACCTTCGGCCACGAGCACGCCCGGATCGGACTGGACGAAAACCCGATAGCGCGTCACGATAGACGACCGGCGCGGCGCGTCTGCCCACAGCTCGACGACGAGCGTGGCGGGGTACAAGACGGGACGCCGGAACGTGCAGGCCGCGTGCGCCACCACTGGTCCCTGTTTGGCGGTCCAGACGGGCTCGTATTGCAACAGCCACTGCGTGCGCGTTTCCTCGAAGTAGCGGAAATACGTCGCGTTGTTGACGTGTCCAAGGGCGTCCATGTCGCCCCAACGAACGGGAAGGCTGGCAGTGAAAAGCAGGCGCGCGGGGCGGTCGTCGGGCAAGGGGACAGGGGTTGTGGAGCGGAACGGAATCAGTACAGCAGCATCGAGAAGCGGCGGCGGTAGCGCTGCGTCGTTTCGTGGCCGGGGCCGAGCAGGGTGAAGAGGGCCACGCCCAGGCGTCGCGGCGCGTCGTCGGCGTAGTAGCGGTCTGCCTGGAGGGCGTCGAGGATTGCCTGGGCCGCGGTGTCGAAGTGGCCTTCGGTGAGCGCGCCGAGGGCGCGGGCAGTGGCTTCGCGGCCCGGCCCGTCGGGCAGCACTTGCTGGCGCTGGAGGCTTTCGAGCGTTTCGAGGGCTTCGTGAACCTGACCGTACTCGGCTCCGGCGGGGCGCGTGCCTTCCATCAGGCTGCGGGCGCGGGGCAGATCGGTAAAGGCAAGGGTACGCGCCAGCAACACGCGGGCTTCGGGCAGGTCGGCGTCGGCCTCGCGAGCGGCTTCGAGGAGCGCCCGCGCGTCGTCCAGCAGCCCGGCATCCAGCAGCGGCTGCGCCTGCTCGACGAGTTCGCGCGCGGGCGACGGCAACACGTCGCTGAGCCACTGCCGCACGGCTCCTTCGGGCAGCGCGCCCGAAAACTCGGCGATAACGGCCCCCCGGTGGAAAAGCTTGACGGCGGGGATGCCCCGCACGCCGTAGCGCTTGGCCCAGTCCGGGTGCTCGTCCGTGTTGACCTTGACGAGCGTCCACGCCTCCGTCTCGGCGGCCAGCTTGTCCAGCACGGGCGCGAGCGCGCGGCACGGCCCGCACCACGGGGCCCAGAAGTCCACCAGGACGGGCCGAGTGTGGCTCGTCTCAACAACGTCTTCGTTAAAGTCGAGAACCCGTGTTTCCATCTGTCTCGTTAGGCCGCTGACCCTTTTACCCAATGTTTCTGCTAAGCCCATGAACGCACGCCTGGCGTACTGGTGTTTCCCCTTCGCGGCGCTCTTCGCCCTCTCCGCCTGCGACCGCGACGTGCCCGCGCTTCCCGAGGCCACCCTCTACGATGCCGCCCGCGACTCGCTCCGCTTCACGGGCGAGGTACATCTGCGCAACGTACAGCAGCTCACCTATGGCGGCAACAACGCCGAGGCCTACTGGAGCTTCGATAACCAGAAGCTCATCTTCCAGAGTGACTGGAACCGCATCAATGGCCAGGGCTGCGACCAGCAGTTCGTCATGAACGCTGACGGCACGCCGCTCGCGGACACCACGCGCTACCGCCTCGTTTCGACGGGCCAGGGACGCACCACGTGCGGCTACTTCCTGCCCGACGGGCGCGTCGTGTTTGCCTCCACGCACGCCGCCGCGCCGGGGTGTCCGCCGCCCATGCAGGACGCGCAGGGCCGCTACACGTGGGCCATCTACCCCGACTTCGACATCTACGTGGCCGACGCCGACGGCCAGA
>CBDUBO010000493.1:0-2547 GCA_965365405.1 uncultured Rhodothermales bacterium
CCGTAAACAAAAAAAGCGGGCAGCGATCCATTCGGATGCTGCCCGCTCCCCCCATCAGCCCATCGGCCGGGTCGGCGGCGGTGGCGGGCCTGCCCCTTTGTGGCCCGCATCCGCTTGGTCGCCGTCAGCCGGGGGCTGGTAACCTGGTGCAAGAGTGGTATCGGTAGGCTCTCGAAAAAGGTTAAACGGGGGCCGAAAGATTTTCGCCTTCGCAGGCGAACGCCGGATGGGTACGGGGCAATAGCCGGACCCGCCAGGGGTGTTGGGCACCGGCAGGTACAACAGCGCCCCGCCGGTTACAAGCCCCTCTACGACTTCATCCACCTCTGCCAGACCTACCGCTGCGTCACCGTGAAACCCTGCGCTTCCAGCAGCGCCAGCAGCCCGTCTTCTCCCACCAGGTGCAGCGCGCCCACCACAACGAGCGGCGTATGCCCCTCGGCGACGAGTGCCGTGAGGGGCGGCACCCACGCTCGGTTTCGCTCGGTGAGCATCCGGCTGCGAAAGCCTGGCAAGTCGGACAGGTCGTCCAGGGCGAGGGCGGACAGCCCGGCGGCGTCGCCGCGCTTCCACAGCGCCGTCATGGTATCCACCTGCGTGGTGGCCCGCTCCATCTCGCGCAGCGTGAAGTGGAGAAACTGCTCCTGCTCGTGGGGATCGAGGCCATCCATGAAGCCGATCTGCTCTTCGAGGGTTTCGAGGGCGCGGCGGGGCTTGCCGTCCTGAACGGCGCGGGCGTGAAAGTGCGCGTCGAGGCCCAGGTCGGCGCGGTAGCCGGCCTGCTGGAGCATCGTGGTGGTGAGCACGAGGGCGGCCATCCACGGCTCGGCGCGCTCCACGAACGGACGCACGGCGGGCAGGGCGTCCAGACGCGACGCTACCAGGGCGCACGTCGAATCGGCCACGTGGCTGCACAGCGAGGAGCCGTCCGCGTAGAGGCCGCGCTGCATCATCTGCGCCGCGCCGGCCTGCATCTCGTCCAGGTCGAGTTCAAAGACCACCACGTCCGAGGCTTCGTAGGCCTTTTCTATGGCGGCGGGCAGCGGGTAGGCGTCGGGCCGCAGCAGGTGGACGGAACCGAGCACGTAGAGCGTGCCGGCCTCTGAGTGGGCCTCCCACAGAAAAGACTGCGCCCCGGCAGCAGGCGCGAGCGCGAAGAGGGTAGCGGCAAGCAGGGTACGCATGGAGAAAGATGAGCAGGTGGGCGCTACGCCTCAAACAACCGCAGGAGCCAGCACCCGTAGCGTCCCGGCGGTGGCATCCATCTCGGCCTCTACACCGATGGGAAGGGTGTATTTGTCGGCCAGGTGGCCGACGAGGTGGCTGCGCCACACGGGGATGCCAAGCGGGCCAAAGTGGTCGCGCAGCACCTGCGAAAGCGTGAGCGACTTGAAGCCCTCGTCCGGCTCGCAGTTTTTGCAGTCGCCGAAATAGACGCCCGCGAGTCGGTCGAGCAGGCCCGCTAGCTTGAGCTGCGTCAGCATCCGGTCTATGCGGTAGGGTTCTTCGCCCACGTCTTCGAGAAAGAGGATGTGGCCGGAGAGGTCGGGTACGTAGGCCGTGCCGACGAGGGCGGCCAGCACGGTCAGGTTGCCGCCGAAAAGCGGGCCGCGCGCCACGCCCGGCGTGATCACCTCGCGGTCGGCCTCCGGCGGGTCGTGCGCCTCGACGGTGCGGCCTTCGACGAGCACCTGCCACCAGCGCTCGGTCGAGAACGGGTTCCACGTGGAGGTGGCGACGGGGCCGTGGAAGCCGACGAGGCCGCTCTGGGCGTAGAGACCGCACAGGAGCGCCGTCACGTCCGAGTAGCCGCAGAGCACCTTGGGATGGGCGCGGATGGCCTCGAAGTCGAGGTGGGGCAGGAGGCGTGCGCAGCCCCAGCCCCCGCGCAGGGGCAGGATGCCATCCACATCGGGGTCGAGAAACATGGCCATCACGTCGGCAGCCCGCGCCTGGTCGCTGCCGCCGAGGTAGCCGTAGGTGTCGAGCGCGTGCGCACCGCGTTTGGTCTTGAAGCCGAGCCCGGCCAGCGTCGCCTCGACTTCCACCAGGTCGGGCTCGAAAAACGTCGCCCCGGCGGGGCTGATCAGGCCGAGTGTGCTGCCGGGCTGGAGGCGCGGCGGCCGCAGCACGGGCGGCACCGGGCGCAGCGTGTCGCGGACCGGCGGGGCGGCGACAGCGGGAACGAAGGGCAGCGCGAGCGCCGCCGGAGCGGCGGCGAGAAACTGACGACGGCTGGGCATCGGCGGGCAGGACGGAGAGGGCGACGGCGCAATCTACGGCCCTGCCCGCGCGGGATGCCCTCAGGCGGGCTGCTTCGTTTCGCGCACGATGCGCAGTACGATGCGGTCGCCCTCTCGCACAGGCGCAGCCACGGCTTCGTGGTCGCTCAGGAGGGCGGGGATGGACTGGGTGCAGGTGACGAGGGCGCGGCGGCGCGCTTCCATCTTCAGCACGCGCTCGCGGTCGATGCGGGGCTTCATCTTCAACATGGCGGTCTCCGTCTGGTGCAGGGGTTCGGAAACGCCTCCTTGCCGGCGGCTTGAG
>CBDUBO010000494.1:0-2528 GCA_965365405.1 uncultured Rhodothermales bacterium
CCGACGTGGACTGCGCGTGGCGGCAGGAGGACTTCTTCATCATCGGCGGGCGCGTACCCGAGTGACAAGGGGTTGCCTTTGGACCGGGGATTCTGCGAGGCACGTGCTATCTTGCGCCAACACGCTATTTCACAGGCGTTAGGGCGCGTCTATTTTCCGCACCATCTCGGTTTCTGTATTTAACCATGCGTTCGATCCGAATCTCCTCCCCGGCGGCACTCCTATTCTTTCTGACAGCAGTGCTGGCCCCCGCATCCCTCCGGGCCCAGACGATTTCCTCGACCGAGCTGAAAATTTCGTCAGCCACGTTGCAGGACGGTCAGGCGGGCGTGCCGCTGTCGGCTGCTTTCGAGTTCACGTTCGACCGCAACCTTCCTTTCAGCTCCCGCTTCAACCTCGGCTTTCACTTCGAGCCGCGCCGGCTCGTCGCTCGCGACTCGGCCTTTTTCGGCGGCACCAGAACCGTTCGCTTCCGCCTCCAGCACCAGCCAAACACAGATTACATCGCCTACGCCTTTGGGGTGCTTACGTGTGAAGACAGCCGCCGCCAGACGGGGTGCTTCAACCCGCCCGCGTCCACGCTTTACCTGCAAAAGCGTCCTGTGGTGTACAACTACTCCACCGTGGCCTCGATGGGCACTCGCGACGTGTCAGGCACGGTGACGTTTGGCAACGTGTCGCAGCCACCTGCCAAAGCCAGCCGCGCCGCCTCCCTGCAGGATCTCGTCGAGGCCGCCTACACCGACCTCTGGCGCACGGCTCCGCCACCGCTGCTCTCGACCGCTGCCACGGACAGTCTGGCCCGCACGATGGTGTTTCTGCTCGACGGCCGGACGGTCTTCAACCAGAACGCGACGGCGTGGCTGCCCCGCGCAGGCGCAGCGGCCAACACGAACGGCGCGTTCACGATGAACCACGTGCGTGACGGCGTGTACTGGCCCGTCGCCCTCCACTTCGCCGACCGCTTCGGCCAGACCATTGGGCGGTGGGGCTACCACGATGCCAACGGCGACTTCGAACCGGATTCGGTCGTCGTCAGTGGCGGCAACGTGACGGGCCTCAAGATGGTGCTGATGCAGAACGAGCGCATTCTCGCCCGCTCGCTCGAACCCACAGCCCGCCTCCGTGCCCGCCGCCTGTTCGCCGATGCCGAACTGCTTACCGTCACCGCCCTCGACGCGCAGCCCGACGGCACCGCTGCCCTCTGGCGCTACACCTACTACTCCCCCGCCCAGGACTCGCTCGTCACCATTGACGGCAGCGGCTTTAGCACGGCGGCCTACGTCGAAGACGCGTTGCGTGGCATCGGCACCCGGCTCACCGTCACGACGCCGTTCGTCAACAGCGACCTGGTGTTGCAGGAAGCAGAGTCCAACGGCGGCGCGGACTTCCGTTCCTCTTACCCCACCGGCACCACGCCGCTGACTGTGCAACTGGGCGACCTCAACCTGCCCTTCCGCCCCGCTGCGCCGTCACGCTTCTGGCACGTACGCTACGAGTCGCCGCCGGGGGTGGAGCCCGCCCGCTCGCTGGAGTTTTTCTTCGACGCTGAGACGGGGCAACGCCTGACGGGACAGCCCGTGGCGGCCACGCCAGGCGAGGTGCTGCTACCGCTCGTGCTAGGCCTGCCCTCGCCGCATCCTGCGCAGGGCACGACCCGCGTCACCTACACGCTGCCCACTGGGGCCCTCGCACGGCTGAACGTGTACGACGTGCTGGGTCGACACGTGATCACGCTAGTGGACGAAAGGCAGGCCGCCGGCACGCACACGACGAGTTGGGACGCTTCTGACCTGGCACCGGGTACGTACCTGCTGCGGCTACAGGCTGGCTTGCAGTCGGCACAGCGCGCCGTCGTCGTCGTCCGATGAGTGACACCGTCAATCCGTGCTACGTGCTGCATGGCCACGGCCTTCGGGTGGCATGGAATGGCGCGGCAGAACGCCGAGCGGCGGAAACGGTGCTAGAATACCACGGCTTCGCGCCCACGGCGGTCATGACGGAAGGGTGGGCCCTGACGCTCCATGAGCACGTCGAAAAGCCCGACGAGGCCGCGTTCGTGGCCGAGCACGAAGGTGGGCTGGCCCTTTGGAGGCTCGATGACGTGCACTACCTCGTCCATTCGGCGGGCGTACTGCGCGTGGACACGGCGCAGGGCACCATCGCGGGGGTGCTGCCGCCGTCGGAGGCGTCCGTTTCTGTTGAACTCTACGTGGCCCTTACGCTGGCTTTGCTTCTGCTGCTCGAAGCAGCGGGGTACTGCCCCGTGCACGCTGCCTGCTTGGTGAGCCCTGCCGGAGATGGCGTGCTGCTTGTCGGGCCAAGCGACAGCGGCAAGTCCACCATGGCGCTCCATCTCGTCGAACAGGGCTGGCACTACCTCACCGACGATTCCGTGCTGCTCTACGCGCACGATGGCGAAATAGCCGTACTGCCGCTGCGCCGCGACTTCTGCCTCGATCCCGACGCCGAAACGCTCTTTCCCGCGCTTGCAGGTGCGGAAGACCGCATGATCACCGACGCCGACA
>CBDUBO010000495.1:0-2525 GCA_965365405.1 uncultured Rhodothermales bacterium
ACAGCCCCCGCATCGACAGCCACGCCTTGCGCGGGCACACGGCGTGGTAGCCCACGAGCATTCCGCCGATGCGGACGCCCGCGGTGCTGCCGTGGCAGCGTGACGGCGAATCCTGTTCGCCTCCCGAATGAGGAGCCGGGGTCTCCATCGTTCACCAGTCCTCTTCGGTAGCGGGCGGCGCGTCTTCGCTCTCACGCAGCGCCAGCGCGGCGAGTCCGCCGCCTTGTCCATTTTGCGGCTTATCGTAATCGGCGCAGAAGTAGATGGTTGTGATTTCGCCACGCCGCTCGTCGCCCACAGCGTAGCTGAAGGGACACATCACGCCTCGCTGGAGTCCGCGTTTTACGAGGTACTTTGGGCACTCGACGGTTCGGTCGAGCAGGAAGCTCTGCGCGTCTGCATACGTCTCGAAATGGTAAGGCCCGCTCTCGGGCAGGTCGTCGGGCAGGGTGACGAGGACGGTGTCCTGGGGTGGGATGTCACGGCTTCGCCATCCTCCTGAAAAACCACCTTCTTCTTCGCTGGCTTCGCTCGCCTGTACAATCATCCAGTTGCGGCGAATCAGATTTTCGAGCAGCCTGACGTTGTGGGCCGCGTCCGTGTTGGGTTCGGGCGCATTCGGGTACAGGCTGTTCACCTCGTCGACGAGGCGTTCAGACGTCAGCTCGATTGCGCCCCCATTCTGGCCGAGAAGGGCGTCGAGGCGCTCGCGGGTCCCGGTGAGGGCTTCGCCTGGCGTCCACCCCTTTGCTCTTGACCCATACGGCGCGGGGTACAACACCCCGTCACGGTAAGGAAGGGCAACCGTCAGTTCGCCCTCGGGAGTCTGCTCGGCAAACCGGGCGAGGCGGCCCGCTCGCTGCGCCAGGCGATCCCACGGGCACAGATCCGAAAGCATGAGCGGCGCGGTGATGTTGATGCTCATCTCGCCGATCTGCGTCAGCACGGCGATGCCACTGGCTTTGCCCGCCTTCCACGCCTTCAGGCCAAGCGCACCAAGCGTGTTCTCGGTGCCGATCAGGGCGTCCTCTATCTGCTTTTTGTCCGGCTCCGTGAACCGGCTGTGGTAGAGATAGACCGGGACGCCGCCGGGGTTGTTTTCGCGGGCGCGCAGCCACAAGTACATGCGGTAGGCCCGCTCGACGGTATTGGCGTAGACGATCCCCGTTCCGGCTGCCAGCATCCGCTGAAGCACGTCGGCTGCGTCCTGGGGTGTTTCCACAGGATGCGGATGCTGCCGCAGCGTGCGCCGCCCGCTTTCGCCAGTTTCGGTCTGGCGGATGCCTGCCTCGACGCCGTAAAGCGTGCGGGCCGACTCGGGCACGGTCGCGCTCATCAGGAGCACGGGCACCTCCAGCGTGCGGAGCGCCCGGAGCAGCACGACGAGGTTGGCCTGAACGAACGGGTCGTAGAAGTCCACCTCGTCAAAGACGACGGCGCTGTTGGCGAGAAAAAAGAACGTGGCGTGGTGGTCTTCCCGCGAGCCGGTGAGGGAGATCAGCAGGTGGTCGATGGTGCTCACCGTGATGGGCGTGGCGAGCAGGCGGGCCAGTTTGTGCTCCTCTTTCGCCAGGTCGTACGCGGGCGTGTCGCGCGCGAGGCCGGCGTTTTTCGCGTGCCACGCGCTGGAGTGGTACAGGCCGGTCTGGCTCAGCGCCTCGGCGTTGCCCAGCGCGAGCGCGTTGGACGTAAACCGCGTGGGCATGGCAATGGCGAGCCGGTCGGCGCGGCGCAGCGTTTCGATCTGGTACTGCGCCCACAGAAAGGCCGCGTCCGTCTTGCCGCTCCCGGTGGGCGCGCGCAGGATGGTCACCCAGTCGCCGGCGTGGTCGAGGGCAAGCTTTTGCACCGCCCGGTAGGCGTTGCCGTAGGGGAAGGCGTACCCGAAGGGCTCGATGGGCACGAGGCTGTTGCCGGCCTCTGCCCGGCTGGCGCGGGTATCGGCCAGCTGGAGGAGGGCGCGAACGGCAGCCGTTTCGTAGCGGGCGATGAGGCGGGCCTGCGTGCCGCGTGGCGCCTCTTCGTCCGACTCGGTAAAGGCCTGCCAGGCTCCGGCAAACTCGCCTTCCTGGCCGCCATTTCTGCCAGGCACCTGCCTGCCATCCGTTTTCCAACGACGCTCATGGCGCGCGGCAAGCTTTCCGTGGTGCGCTGCGATGGCGACCCGCTCGGGCAGGTCGAGTGCTACCCCTGCCTCGGCGCAGCGGGTGAGCGAGGCAAACTCGTGCCGCAGGCCTGCATCGCGGAGCGCTGTGCCCGTCGGGCGTTTGGCGCGGCGCATCTCCGCCAGGTAGCGACCATAGTCCAGAGCATCGACGCCCTCCGGGTCGAGGCCGCGCGTGCGGCGCCACGCCTGGTAGAGCGCGTAGTCGTCGCGGCAGGCCTGCTGCCAGTAGTCGTGGTTTTTGCCTTCGTCGTGGTACCAGGCCGCGCGCTGCACGCGGCGGACGAGATTGCCGCCCGGAACGAGGCGCGCGTACTTCTCCGCGAGAAAAGGCATCCCCGCCAGCAGGCGCTTCGCCTCG
>CBDUBO010000496.1:0-2520 GCA_965365405.1 uncultured Rhodothermales bacterium
GGGGTGGGCGGCGATGCGGGGCGCGGGGGCACTACGTTGCGGCGGCTGCGCTGGCGGGCCTGGCGGGCGCTGTGCATCGAAAGGTAGATGCCAAAAAGCAGGAACAGGTAGTAGCCCAGCACACGCCACACCACGAGCGTGGGCACGACGACGGCTTCGGGCATCATAGGCCCCAGAAACGCGGCGTAAAACCCTTCGACGCCCCCCGCCGAGCCGGGCGTGGGCATGATGAGCGAGCCCAGCGTCATCGCCATGGAGCGGAGCAGGAACAGCCCTTTTTCCAGTCCGGGATGGACGCTCCACACGATGAAGACGAGCATCACGTAGCGGGCCACCCACGAGGCAGACGTGAGCAGGAAGCCGTTGAGGTAGAACCCCATGCTGTGCGAGCGAAGCACCACGGCGCGACCTTTGAGCTGGTGCATCGCGCTCATCACGCGTGCCTCGAAGCGGCGCAGCCAGCGGTGCCGGCACACCCACGCGGCGGCCTTTTCGAGCCAGTCGGGCCGGCGCAGCATTACGTAGGCGAAAAGCACCGTCCACGCCAGCATCCCGATGAAATACGCCAGCAGCGTCCACATGCCGACAGCCCCGAACGAGACGGGGAAGACGGGCATCCAGAGCGCGAACGCGATGACGACGAGCACGGTGAGGGCCGTCCAGAACTGGTCGATCAGCATCGAGAAGAGCATGATCGCGTAGGATTCGCCCACCGGGATGTCGGCGTCGCGGGCCACGTACACGGCGGCAAATGGGCCTCCGCCGAGGGCCGAGGGCGTCACGTTGGAGAAGAAATCCCACGCGAGCTGCCCGCGCAGCGCGGCCATGAACGTGAGGTGGCCGTGCGCCATGTACTGGAGCCGCCACGCGCCGAAAAGCACGCGCAGCGCCAGCATGACGAGGGCGAGCGCCATCAGGCCGGGATTGAGGTGGCGCAGCACGTAGAGCAGCGCCTGGCCGTCGAAGTCGGTGACGAAGCCGATGACGGCGATGACGACGAGGCTCAGCAGCAGCGACCAGCCCACCTTGCGCAGCGAGATGCCGCCGGCAGGAGCCGGCACGTCGGCAGTGGCTTGCGGCGAAGCGAAGGCGCGGGCGTCGTCGGGTGGAGTCATCTGCATAGCGCGCCTCTAACGAGGTCCTTCCGGGCGGGATTCGGCTGCGTCGTTTTCGCACGAAATAACGTGGCGCAGCTTCCGGTACGTTTCGTCGAGTGCTTCGGGGATGACTTTGGCCTGTCCCACGACGGGCATGAAGTTGGTGTCGCCCCGCCAGCGCGGCACGAGGTGCAGGTGCAGGTGGTCGGGCAGGCCCGCGCCAGCGGCTTCGCCCAGGTTCATGCCCACGTTGAAGCCGTGAGGCCGCAGCGCGGCGCGCAGCCAGCCCATGCAGCGGCTCAGTGTGCGGGCAATCTCGACCTGCTCGCTGTCCGTGAGCGCGTCGTAGTCGGCCACGGCGCGGTAGGGCACCACCATCAGGTGACCGTTGTTGTAGGGGTAGCGGTTGAGCAGCACGAACACGTGTAGGCCGCGCCACAGAATGTAGTGCCGCTCGTCGTCCCCGCTGGCGGCGAGGCGGGCAAAGAGGGTCTGCCCGTCGGTTGCATCGTCGCCTTCAAACGAATCCACGTGTTGGGCGCGCCACGGGCTCCAGAGCCGCTCCATGTAAGTGCTTTTATTACCGCAGCCGAGACGCCGGAATCGGGATGGGTGTTTCGGATTCGGGGTTCCGGATTGCGGATTTGGGAAGGAGGCGTCAAGGGACCATCCGCTAATGCGGCCGTGGGCAGGGAAGCGGCGGCAGGCACGCGCATACGCCAGGCTTGCTAACCGCGAACGCCCACCTTCCAACCGCCATCCCCCACGCAACCCATGTCACCCATCCGCATTCCGCCCTCCGCATTCCGCCTTTCCCCATGAACAGCGACCGTCTCAGCGCCATCCTCGACCGCTACCAGCACGTCACCACCCTGCTCATGCAGCCCGACGTGGCCGCGGACGTGGCGCGCATGGCCGAACTGGGGCGCGAGCACGCCGAACTCACCACCGTCGTAGAGGCCATTCGGGCGTGGGAGGCGCTCAAAAAGGAACGCGCCGACCTGGTGGAGATGACCGAGCACGAGCCGGACGCCGACCTGGTACGGATGGCGTGGCAGGAACTCGAAGACGTCGAGTCCCGCCTCGCAGCGGCCGAAGCGGCCCTCCTGCGCCACCTCGTGCCGCGCGATCCTGCCGACGCCCGCGACGCCATCGTCGAGATCCGCGCGGGCACCGGGGGCGACGAGGCCGCCCTGTTCGCGGGCGACCTGTTTCGCGTCTACGAGCGCGTGGCCGACCGGCAGGGCTGGGGACTGGACGTGTTCGACACGTCGCCGGGGACGCAGGGCGGCTTCAAGGAGGTCGTCTTTGCACTCAAAGGCGCGGGCGTGTTCGGGCTGATGAAGTACGAGAGCGGCGTCCACCGCGTGCAGCGCGTGCCGGCCACCGAGAGCCAGGGCCGCATCCACACGTCGGCCGCCAC
>CBDUBO010000497.1:0-2494 GCA_965365405.1 uncultured Rhodothermales bacterium
CGAGCGTCGTCGAGGGCGTCTTGTCGATGGTGCGGTCGATGCACCAGTAGAAGTCTTCGGTGTTCTGGCCGTACCAGGCGTAGATCTCGATGCCGTTCTCGGCGAGGGCGGCAGCTACTTCGTCGTTGGTCGAGAGCGGGTTGCAGCCGCTCCAGGCGACTTCGGCGCCGCAGGCCTGCAGGGTCTCGATGAGGACGGCGGTTTCCTTGGTGACGTGCAGGCAGCCGGTGATCTTGTAGCCCTTGAAAGGCTGCGTTTTGGCGTACTCGTCGCGGAGTTTCATGAGCACGGGCATCCGGCTCTCGGCCCATTCGATGCGCATACGGCCGGCCTTTGCCAGGCTCAGATCGCGCACTTTGTACTGACCTTCCTTGTGATCCATTGGAAAGATTGCGTTTATGGTACGGGGGAAAGGGGGCCATATGCGGCAGAGAGGGCCTTCGATCCCGCCCGCACGGAAAATTCGGCGCGCGCCCCGCGACCTCTGTCTGTGCTGCCCCTCAAACCACCCGGCCCCCGGCGCGTACCGCACGGCAGCCGTAAGAGTCCGCCTTTTTGTGACCCCTCCTCGTTTCGTCTTCGTGCTGCTGAGCTGCGTGCTCGTGCCCTTTGTGCAGGCGCAGGTAACCCCCACCCGCGACGCCGCGCGGGCCACCTTGCGGGCCGCCGTGCAGGCGCGCATCGTGGAGGCGGGGGATAGCGTGCTCATGCTCCGGTCGGTGAAGCGCGGTGTAGCCCGCGTGGACGCGGCGTCGGGCATCGTTCGGGCCGACTACCGCATCACGGCGCGCCTTTCTGCGCCGCCCGCTGATGCCGAGGCCGCTGCCCGCCAGTTCCTGCAAGCCAACGCCGCGCGCTACGGCCTCGAAGCCGACCTGCGCGACCTCGAAACGGTGCGCGTCGTGTCGGGTCGCTACAGCTACCACGTCGCCTTCGTGCAGACGGTTGCGGGTGTGCCCGTGTACGGGCGCGAGGTGCAGGTTAACCTGGACGGCGACCGGCAGCCCCTCATGGTAACAAGCGCCTACAGCCCACAACTGCGCCGCGCCGCGCTGGCGCCGCCTCGCCTGTCGGCAGCCCAGGCCGAGGCCGCTGTGCGCGGGTTTCTGGTGGGCGATGTCGGGTACGTGCGGGCGGTGGCCGAAGTGGTGAGTCCCGTGCCCGTGCCGCGCCGCGCCTGGCAGGTGGGGGCCGAGGTGGCGGGCGTCGAGTGGGAGTTTCTCGTGGACGCCGAGACGGGCGAGGCGCTGATGGCGGTAGAGCGCAGCACGCACGGCCTGAACGCCATGGGCGATAGCCGCGCGGCGGGGCGGAAAACCGCGCCCACCCGCGTGCTGCTCTCGCCCCGTATCCCTGCCGTGCCCGCAGCTGCTGCCGACGGCACGGGCTACGTGTTCGACCCCGACCCGCTCACGACGGCAGGAGCAGGCTACGGCGGTGCCTTTGCCGACAACAACGACGCCGACACGCCCGAACTCAACGCGCAGCGCCAGCTCGTCCCGCTGCGCGACCTCACCTTCAGCGGCGGCCGCTACACGCTTTCCGGCCCTTACGTCCGTATCGTCGGCGACGTGCCGGCAGGGGGACAGGCGTACACGCCGCCCGAAGAATCGAGTCCAGATGGCTTTCGCTACACGCGTGCGCAGGATGGCTTCGAGGCCGTCATGGTCTATTACCACGTGGATGCCTCGCAGCGCTGGGTGCAAGCGCTCGACGTGGGGCGGCCCGTGATGCAGCAGCCGCAGCGCGTCAACCCGCAGGGGCTTGCGAGCGACGACTCGCGCTTCTACCCCACGACGGGCCTCATCGCCTTCGGCACAGGGGGCGTGGACGACGCCGAGGACGCCGACGTGATCTGGCACGAGTATGCGCACGCGCTTCTGCACGACAGCCAGCCCGCGCTTTACCAGGCCGTGGATGGCACGGCGCTGCACGAGGGCTGGGCCGACTACTGGGCCGCCTCGTACTCGCGTGGCCTGCTCGAAGCGGGCAAGGGCACGGGCGATTGGCAGCAGCTTTTCCAGTGGGACGGCAACAACGGCTGCTGGCAGGGCCGCCGCGTAGACCACACGGGCCGCTATCCCGACCAGACGTCCTACCCGCCTACCCAGGGGTGCCTGCCCCTGGGCACCATTTACCAAAAAGGGCTGCTCTGGGCTACGACGCTCATGGAAGTTTACACTGCCCTGGGACGCGGTGTGACCGATCGCCTCAACGTGGCCTCGCACGCTTTTCTGGGTGCCGTCACGAGTGCGCCCGCCTTCGAGGTGGCCGCCGAGGCGCTGCTGGCCGCCGACCAGGCGCTCTACGGCGGAGCCAACCGGGCCGTGCTGCTGCAAACGCTGGGCAGGCGTGGCTACGTGGACGCCGCCGCCTACGGCCCCATCGTGGAGCACGCACCGCTGAACTCGACTGAGCAGGTGGGCGGCACGCGCCCCGTCGTGGCCACTGTGCGCGGCATCACGGCGGGCGTCACGGAGGTGAAGGTGCGCTA
>CBDUBO010000498.1:0-2489 GCA_965365405.1 uncultured Rhodothermales bacterium
ACGACGAGTTCTACTCGTTCATGTCCGGCGGTTACAGCGGCCAGCTTTCCGTTTACGGCCTGCCTTCCGGGCGGCTTTTCCGCGTCATCCCCGTTTTTTCGCAGGATGCCGAAAAAGGCTACGGCTACTCGGAAGAGACCAAGCCCATGCTGATGACCTCGCACGGCTTCATCCCATGGGACGACGCCCATCACCCCGAGCTGTCCATGACGGACGGCGTGCCGGACGGGCGCTGGATCTACATCAACGGCAACAACACGCCGCGCGTGGCCCGCATCGACCTCGACAACTTCAACACGGACGAGATCATCGAAATCCCGAACTCCTCGGGAAACCACGCCTCGCCGTTCGTGACGCCGAACAACGAATACGTGGTGGCTGCCACGCGCTTTGCCGTCCCGTTTCCCAACGAGGACGTGGCGCTCTCCGAACTGTCCGAAAAGCTCAGCGGCACGCTCACGTTTATCAAGGCGGATGAGGCGGACAGGATGGACATCGCCTTCCAGATCCTCGTGCCGGGCTTCAACTACGACCTGGCCCACGCGGGCAAGGGCGTCTCGGACGGCTGGGCCTTTTTCACGAGCTACAACAGCGAGAAAGCCACGACCCTGCTCGAAGTCAACGCCTCGCGCAACGACAAGGACTTCATCGCGGCCGTCAACTGGAAAAAGGCGGAAGCCTGCGTGGCCGGTGGTGCCGGGCGCGACGTGCCGGGCGAGTACTACCACAACTACATGGACGACCGGCACATCGCCGTGTCGGAGGTGAAGAACGGCACGCGCATGATCCTGCCCGAAGATTGCCCGGACATGATCTACTACCTGCCCACGCCCAAGAGCCCGCACGGCGTGGACGTGGACCCGACGGGGCAGTACATCGTGGCCGGTGGCAAGCTGGCGACGGTGATCCCCGTCCACTCGTTCTCGAAGATGCTCGACGCCATCGAGGCGAAGGCGTTCGAGACGACCATCAGCGGCATCCCCGTGCTCCAGTACGACGCCATCCTGCACGGCGAGGTCGAGAACCCCGGCCTGGGGCCGCTCCACACCGAGTTCGACGGACGCGGCAACGCCTACACGACGGCCTTCATCTCGTCTGAAATCGTCAAGTGGGACATCGAAAAGACGACCGTGCTGGACCGCATCCCGGTCTATTACAGCGTCGGCCACCTCATGATTCCCGGCGGCGACAGCCAGAAGCCGTGGGGCAAGTACCTCGTCGCGCTCAACAAGATCACCAAGGACCGCTACCTGCCCACCGGGCCTGAACTGGCGCACGCCGCCCAGCTCATCGACATCAGCGGGGACAAGATGCGCCTCTTGCTCGACTTCCCGACCATCGGCGAGCCGCACTACGCGCAGGCCATCCCGGCTGACCTGTTGGTAAACGACCAGGTGAGGATCTACGAGATTGGCGCCAACCAGAACCCGTACGCCGCCCCGAATGAGGGCGCCGCGCGCGTCGAGCGCCAGGGCAACCAGGTGCACGTGTACATGACGATGATCCGCAGCCACTTCACGCCCGACAACATCGAGGGCCTGCGCGTGGGCGACGAGGTGTACTTCCACCTGACCAACCTGGAGCAGGACTGGGACGTGCCGCACGGCTTTGCCATCATGGGGGCCGAGAACGCCGAACTGCTCGTGATGCCGGGCGAGACGCGCACCATCAAGTGGACACCCAAAAAGGCGGGCATCTTCCCCTTCTACTGCACCGACTTCTGCTCGGCGCTGCACCAGGAGATGCAGGGCTACGCCCGCGTGTCGCCGCGCGGCGCGAACACGCCCATCGCCTATGGCACCGCCGGCGACATGAAGCAGGCTCCGTAACCCAACACCGGGGGCCGGTGCCGGGAAGTTGCTGTAGGCTCTCCACCGCCCGGACGCCGGCCCTCTGGTTTTTCGCCATGACCCGTACCAACCGCCTGCTGCTGGCCGCCGCCGCCCTCGTGCTGGGCCTGCTCTACGTGCTGCCGCTGTGGCGCGTCACGCTCGAAGCGCCCCAGTACCCCGAAGGCATTGGGATGGTCGTGTGGATCGACACCATCACGGGCGTGAAGCCGCACGACCTCAAAAACATCAACGGCCTCAACCATTACATCGGCATGAAGCCCATCGTGCCCGAATCCATCCCCGAACTCAAGGTCATGCCGTGGCTGTTTGCCGCCCTCATCGGGATGGGGCTGGCTGCAGCGTTGTGGGGGCGGCGCCCGATGCTCTACGCGTGGGTGGGCCTGTTCGCGGCGACGCTCGTGGTGGGCCTGGTGGACTTCTGGCGGTGGGGCTACGACTACGGCCACAACCTCGACCCGACGGCGGCCATCCGCGTGCCCGGCATGGCCTACCAGCCGCCCGTCGTCGGCTCGAAGCAACTGCTCAACTTCACCGCCCACTCGTGGCCCGACGTGGGCGGCTGGATTGCGGCGCTGTCCATCGGGGTGGGCCTCGCCATCGCCCTTGCCGAGTGGCGGCGAGCGCGCCGCTCGGCCT
>CBDUBO010000499.1:0-2489 GCA_965365405.1 uncultured Rhodothermales bacterium
CGACCGAGCGGATGGCGGCGTGCGAGACGTACGAGACGGTGCCCGGCACCAGCCCGTTCAGGTCAGCCGAGCGCAGCAGTTCCTTCACGCTGCCCGGCCCGAACGTGGGCGTCCACCACGTCAGCCCCGACCCGTGCTCCTTCGACCACATGTAGTCGTCGAACTCGGCCACGTGCCGTCCGGTGGTCTCGCGCAGTTCGGGGGCGCTACCGCCGGGGTAGCTCCGGACAGGCAGTACGGGCGCAGTGGCATCCGTCACCTTGACGAAGACGGCGGTTTCGCGCGAGAACGGGTGGGTGTAATGCTCCCACGTGGCCTGCGCCGCGTTGAACGTCCAGCCCTGCGGGCCGCCTGCATAGAAAAACACGGCATCGTCGCTGCCAAAGCTGCCGTCGCCGCCACCACGCACGTGGACGGGGTTGGGGGCCAGGTCGGCGATGCGGGCGGCGCTGTTGAGCGCGGGCAGCGGCGCGCCGCCGTTGCCATAAACGTGGACCCGCGCCGGATCGGTCGTAGCAGGGCTGAGGCCCAGCTTCTGGATGAAGTCGCGGTCGATCCGGTACACCCCTTCGGCGGGGATGGGCACGCGGAAGACGGTGCCATCGGCCAGCACGCTGCGCGTGACGGCGAGGTGGGGGTTGGGCTGCGCCACCAGGTTGAAGGCGGCAGCGCGGGCGGCGTACTGCACCCGCACCACGACGCGGCGGTAGCGCACGAGCCGCTGCGTGGCGGCGTCGTAGCGGACGAGCCGCACCACGAGCGTGGCCACAGGTGCCTTGCGGTACATACCCGGCGCGACGGCTTCGGCCAGCGGGCCCGCGCCCAGCGTATCGGCGTCCGTGCCCGGTGCCAGCGTGGCCTCGTCGAACTCGGCGGCCAGCACCTGCACGGCGGGCTGCGCCAGGGCAGGCAGGTAAAGCAGTTCGTCGGCCTCGGGCAGACCGGCTGCGGCGGCAGCAAAGGCCTGCACGCCATAGCGCGTGGCGTTGGCCGAGTCGAGGGCGGCGCGGAGCGTTTTCTGCCATGCCACCGTCACCTCGATGGTCCGGCCAGAAGCGTCGGCGTCGAGGGTGCGCACCTGGAGGCGCTGCGCGTGCGCGCAGGGTGCCAGGCTCGCCAGAATCGTCAGGGCGACGACAGACGGGAGAAGAAAGCGAAGCAAACGCAACGGTAGAGCGGATCGGTAGGGTTACGACGGGCTGAGAGGCCGTGCCGGAAAAAGAGCGTAACCGTTGGTCCGATAAGCGTTTGCGCGGATGAGGGTGCAAAATTACGCCCCCGCTCCGGTGGAAGCAAGCAGGGCACGGGGAATGGGCACCGTGCGGTGGCACTTCCCGCGACGTTATCGGCGGTGCAGGGCGCGGCTTGAGCGGAGAACTCAGAGGGGTTCGTCCGCGCGGAGGGCGTTGCGCAGCTTTCGGAGCCCGTCGAGGGTTTCGTGGAGGCGTTCGAGGGCGGCTTCGAGGTCGCGGGCGGTGGCCCGCAGCCCTTCGTCCACCTCGCCCTCGTCCACGAGGATGCCCAGCAGTTCGATGTTGCCGGTGAGGGCGGAGACGGGGTTGCTCACGTCGTGATACACGTCCGCCACGGCCCCGCTTACGGCGCGCAGGCGCGCTTCGAGTGCAAGGGCGCGGGCCTGCCACGCCTGGGGAGAAAGGTCATCCATCCTGAAGCCTCCGGTGGTCTGCCGTGGTAATGCCTCGCTCCGACTGCCGCAGCGAGGCCAGTTCCACTTCGGGGTCGTGCTCGAAAAAGAGGTGCCATCGCCCCGCCATGGCTTCTTCGAGAAAGTCGGCCTTTTCCTCGATGGCGACGAGCGGGCGCACGTCGTAGCCCATCACCCAGGCGGGCGACAGGTGGTGGATGGTGGGCAGCAGGTCGGCCACGAAAGCCACCGTGCCCTCGGCCCCTTCCACCAGCACCAGTTGCTGTGCCTCGGTGTGCCCATTGACCGGGCGCACGCTTATGCCGGGCAGAATCTCGCCCGCCCCGTCGTGGAGCGTCAGCACGCCCTCGCGTTCGAGCGGGGCCAGGTTTTCTTCGAGAAAGGACGCCCGTTCGCGCGGATTGGGGTGCGTGGCCCACTGCCAGTGCGCCTGCTGCACGTGGTGGCGCGCGTTGGGAAACACGAGTTTGAGTCCATCGCCCGTGCGGCGCGTGCTGCCGCCGCAATGGTCGAAGTGGAGGTGGGTCAGCACCACGTCCGTCACGTCCTCTGGCGAGAAGCCGAGCTTTTTAAGCGACCCTTCGAGGGTGTGGACGCTGTGATCCACGGCGTAGAGGTCGGCAAAGCGGCTGTCGTACTTGTGCCCCATGCCGTTGTCCACCAGCACCAGCCGCCCGTCGCCTTCGAGAAGCAGGCAGCGCATGTGGAGCGGGATGCGGTTGCGGCTGTCGGGCGCGATGCGCCGCTCCCACAGCACACGCGGCACGACGCCGAACATGGCCCCGCCGTCGAGTGCGAAGGTGCCGGTTTCGATGGCGTGGAG
>CBDUBO010000500.1:0-2484 GCA_965365405.1 uncultured Rhodothermales bacterium
GCGTCGAGGGGCGGACGGCGCTGGTGGGCCACGCCCGCAGCGGCGCGCCGGGCGCAGCGTACGTCGTCCGGCTACGCTGAGGGGATAGCGTGAAGGGGGCAAGCAGAGCGGTTGGAGGACAGCGTGAGGAAATATTTCTAATGTGATCCTGAATTCTGGCGAAAGCTGCGTAATGGTATAAGTAGCGCACTTCACCATTCCTTCGTCCTCATGCTACGCCCTCCATACGCACAACCTTCACACCGCTCCGCCTTCTGCGCCCTCGTGCTTGTCGCCGCGCTGCTCACCACGCTCGCCGCCTGCGACAGCCTCGACACCGCTGAGCACAGCCCATCCTCCACCATGGAGGCTTCGCTCAACGCCGCCCGCACCTGATTCGACACCCAGACGGCAGGATTCAGCAAAAATGGCGACGACGCCCTCCGGCGCTCTATCCCGACTGGGAAGGCGGCACGCTCGTCACCGGCGTGGACGGCAGCAAGGCCGTCGTAACGACGCTCTGGCGCGACTACCCTGTCACCTACGACTCGACGCTCTACTTTCTGCGCGTACTGGCCGTCGTGCTCGACAGCAAAAAGGGTGACGTGGCTTCAGGTCACATCCTGGAGTTTGCCAGCCCCGCGCGCATCGCCCCGGAAGACGGCCCGCACTTGGTCGAGCAGTGGCTCTCGGGTACGCTGGATGAGCGGCCGATCCTGGTGCTCGAGCGCAGCGCGACGCACGCATTCGAACGAGGCTTTCTCTACCGACCGGGCACGCCGCCGGTGGCGCTGACGGTGGAAGCGCGGGCGTGCGCGGTGGGGCTGGGCAAGTCGATGGCGACGATGATGTGCGACGTGATCGGGTGGGAGGTGGACAGCTACGTGTGCATGGGGTGGGCGATGGATGGCTCGGACGAGCGGTGCTGGGCGCGCTACAGCGAGCGGCTGGCGTGCTGGGAGCCGGCAGAAGGGGGGCCGGGCGGTGGCAGTCCGCATACGCCAAGCGGCCCTGGATCGCCGGGCGGCCCGGCTGGTGGCGATCCAGGATATAGCGAGCCGCCGGTCGAGAAAGTACCTGTGCTGGGGCCGACGGAGACAAAGAAGAGCCTGGAGGAAATGATGCAGCAAACGTGCGGCATCACCGATTCACAGGATCAAGCCGACAACTACGAGCGCAACCTCGCCAACTTCCTATTCGGCGGCATGCAGCACGGCAAAGTGGCCCGCTTCCTGGCGCAGAACGGGGCGAATAAGGACGGACTCGACGGATACATGACGCTCAACCGGGACTACGACGGCAACTTGCTTGATGACTACATCAGTGTCGTCATGGAGGCCAAGTTCACCAGCACCTCCCCGATGGACAGCGAGGATAGGTATGACCAGGCGATCCGGCACATCGACTTCCTGGCTTCTGAGCATGACCGCTACAGGCGCGATTATCCTGCGGTCTACTACTACGGAACAGGCCCCGTTTACGTGATCGTCTCGCAGAACACGATGCCTGACAACCCTGGACACCCCGATCCAGACCGGCGCTACGACAAGGACTGGTGGATCGGTAAGCGAGACAGCGGAACGGGGATCGACTACCACCAGGACATTATCAGGCACGCAACCGATAGGGGAGTGGCGGTGCTGCACGTCAAAATCGCCAACCAGAAACTCGTCGGAGGCGTGAACTACCGAAACGTCGTCTTTCGCTCGTTCAACGACATGCCGATTCTGCATTCTGAACTGGCTGGATGGCTCAAGACCGCCACCGATGTGCTCCCGGAAGGTGTCACACTGGAAACGCTGTGGCCGATGCGCTGGGACTGCAACGCGCACCGTACACAGTTCGTCGGAGACCTCGAAAAGATGACTATTTGATCGGTAGAATCATGGCATACAATTGGTTGACATTCAGCCTGCACCCACCGGGTTCGTATGCGTGGGCCGTCGAGCGGGGGTGCCTCGTCGGTCATACAGACGAATTGACCCTCAAGCGACGCTTCAAGATGCCGCTTTACTCGTGCTACAGCGGTGCGGCAGAACTCTACGAAGTGCTGCGTGGCCTGCCGAAGAATAGTCTCCACTATGTGCGTACGTTCTGGCTCGACACGAGCGATGACCCCTACAAGCTCGCCCTCATCGGCGGCAACCTGCTCGTCTATGGCGATCCGAACAACGAGTGGACGGATTCAGGCGACCTGCCCCTGCGCGGGGCTACGGCGGAGGAAACCGTGCGCGCCGCCCAGGCCATGCGCGAGATTGCAGCGCTGGACTGGCCCGTACTGAAAGAAGAAGACCACGCCAGCACCATTCGTCAGTATCTCCGTGCGTACTCACACCTGGAACCGGGCGAGGAGGTGTTCTTCTCGCTCGTCTGAAACGAGAACCCTTCGTCAAGCTCGCCCGCTTCAGAAGGGCCGTTTGCGCCAGCTTATCTCAGCATGAGGGTTGCTTCGGCCACGGCGCCCGTGGCGATCACGTCGGCGCCCTGCGCGCGGAGCGTTTCGAC
>CBDUBO010000501.1:0-2480 GCA_965365405.1 uncultured Rhodothermales bacterium
GCCACCTGAGGCTCGATGGTGAGCGTTTCGGGCCGCAGAAGCGGGGACGTATAGATCATGCGCGGAACGGATTACCCGTCTCTGAACGCGACGCTGGGCGGAAGGTTGTGGTCGGAGCGCGCATCTCCCCGCTCTCGTTTCGTAGTCTCCGGCATCGCTGTTGCTTTCTATCGCCTGTGCCCGCCCCTTCTTCCAACCTGCTCCCGGCCTTCACCGACCGCATGGCGCTCCGCGTGCTGCAGATCGGTGCCCTGGCGTCCGTGCTCGTTGTCGCACCCCATTTTGCTTTCGAACTGGATCGGTTTTACGTCCCCAAGGAACTGGTACTTCACCTGACGGCCGCCCTCGCGGCCCTCCTGATGGGGCGCCGGGCAACGACGCTGATCCCGACGCGCGTGGACAGGTGCCTGGTAGTATTCCTGCTGGCCGGGGTCGTATCGGCGTTGCTGGCACCCAACGGCTGGAACGCCGTGCGCGCACTCGCCATCAGCCTGTCGGGGGTGGCCGTGTTCTGGTCGGCGCGGGCGCTGCGGGAGGTCGGGCTTGCGGGGCCACTCGTGGCAGGGCTGGCGCTGGCCGTCGTCGCGGCGGCGTTCACCGCGTTGCTGCAGGCCTATGGCCTCTCAACCGACTTCTTCAGCACCAACCGTGCACCGGGAGGCACGCTGGGCAACCGCAACGCCGTCGGGCACCTGGTAGCACTGGGGTTTCCGCTGCTCGCGCTGGCAGCGGTGGAGACGCGCCGGGCAAGTCGGTTCGGGCTATGGAGTCTGGCCGCGCTCCTGTGCGTAGCCGCCCTCGTGCTGACGCGCTCGCGGGCGGCGTGGCTGGCCTTCGCCGTCGTCCTGGTGCTGCTGCTCGCCGGGCTGCTCGTCGTCGCGCTCCGGCACCGCACGGGGCGCGTACCCGCACGCTTCGTGCTCCTGCTCGGCACGATGGCGCTGGGCGCGGGCGCGGCGTTGTGGCTACCCAACGCGCTACAATGGCGCAGCAACGATCCGTATCGCGAGACGGCCCGCAGCGTCACCAACTACCGCGAGGGCAGTGGTCGCGGACGCCTTATCCAGTACCAGCGCTCGCTCGTGATGGTACTGCACAATCCGGTGTGGGGCGTAGGGCCAGGCAACTGGCCTGTCGTGTACCCTGCGCACGCCGCGCGCCGCGACCCCTCGATGAGCGGGCGGCACCAGGGCCGCACGTCCAACCCTTGGCCCAGCAGCGACGTGGTAGCATTCGTGTCCGAGCGCGGATTCGTCGGATTTCTGCCCTTCGCCCTTGCCCTTCTGCTGCTGGCCGGGCGCAGCCTGCGGGCGCTGTGGCAGCGCGCCAACCGGCAGGAAGCGCTGCACGCCTGCGCACTGCTGGCGCTGCTGGCCGGTACCCTCGTCTGCGGCCTGTTCGACGCCGTGCTGCTGCTGGCCTGGCCCACCCTCATTGTCTTCGCTGCCGCCGGGGCGCTCTGGCCGGCCACCTCACCTCCGGCACCGGACGAAGCTGTCGCACCGTCTCCTGTGCCTGCCCTTCCTGCGGCTCCCCCTGTCCCCCCTGCGTCCCCCGCGCCTCGAACACGCGCGTGGCAGCCCGCGCTTGCCCTGCTCGTGCTTGCGGCAGTGAGTGGCGGAGCGGCCTTTCTCAGCGCAAGCCAGGTGGCGGCAATGGCTCTTTTCTCCGGTTCACCCGACAGGGCCACGCTCGAAAAGGCCGCTGCGCTCGACCCGGGCAACTACCGCATCCGACTGCGACTGGCGCAGCGAGGGCCGCGGGCCAGCCGCTGCGAGCACGCCCGCGCCGCGCACGTCCTCTACCCGCACGACGCTACGGCCGAGCGGCTGGCCCGCCGCTGCCGGTAGAAACACGAAGGGCGCTCTCCCCTCAGGAAAAGCGCCCTTCGCGTGGTATCTCAGATGCTTACTTGAGCTGGTTCTGACCCTGCTCGCCCTCGATGCCCGTTTCCGGGTTGGCGGCGGGGCCACCGGCGGTTTCCTCCGGCGCGTCGAGCGGCGTGCCCGGCGCTTCAGCAGAAGCTTCAGAGGTCTTTTCTGGCGCTTCGGGATCCATCGGCGCGACGGTTTCCTCGGAGGGTGCTTCAGGCGCGGCTTCCGCCTTCCGCTCCTCGGCCTTCGGTGCTTCTTCCTTCGGCTCCGCCTTGGGCTTTGTCTCGGCCGCCTTGGTGGCTGCCCCTGTCGCGGCGCCAGAGCCGGCACGGCCGCGGCGCGTGCGGCGGCTGCGGCCCTTCTGGGTGCCCTGATCGCCCGTCTCGTTAAAGTCAACGAGTTCGATCACGGCCATCTCCGTGCCGTCGCCGGGGCGCTGGCCGAGCTTGACGATGCGGGTGTAGCCACCTGGGCGCTCGCCGATCTTGCCGGCCACCGTGTCGAACAGCTCCTTGACGGCTTCCTTGTCGCCGAGCCGGCGGAAGGCCTGACGGCGGCTGGCCGTCGAGTCGTCCTTGGCGCGGTTGATGATGGGTTCGACGAACA
>CBDUBO010000502.1:0-2478 GCA_965365405.1 uncultured Rhodothermales bacterium
CCGGCGAGCGGAAGGCGTACACGTCGGTGTTGTCGGCCAGCGGGTCGTTCGAGATGAGCGGCGCTTCGCGGTGGCTCGACGCGTCGCCCAACGGCGGGCGCATGAGCGCAACGCTGAGCAGAAGCGCGAACAGCCCGGCAGCGGCGAGCAGTTTGAAGTGAGGTTTCATGACGGGACGGGGTTGTGGGGTGACGAGAACGGACGAGGTGCAGGGCCGCAGCGATGGAAAAACCTGGGGGCTTTGCGCCGACGATGAGGTGTTGCAGGGCCGCTAACTGCGCGTGCCGGGTAATGTGAGAATCACTTTCTGAACCTACCCGGGGGCGTTATAAGAGGACAGGCCATTCAGTGCTCACTTGATGTCCAACCTTGTAACGCGGTCGGTATAGTGCGGCGATGGGGCCTCTTGAATGGCCGCACAGGGAATCAGCAGCCGTTAGCACTCCTACCGGCGAGGTCCGGCTGGAGCCGGAGAAGGCGTGGGGCTTTCGTAGCAGCGGCGACGTGCCATACTATTGCGGCACTTCCGCCTGTTTGATGAAAGAGCTTTCCGGCACGGGCACGCTGCCCGCGCCCTGCTCGGCCTGCCGGTGCTGCCCACTCCCTCCACCACCCGATGAAGCTGCGCCTTTTCGCCCTGCTGTTCGTTTTCCCCGCCGCCCTCGCTGCCCAGGTGCGGCAGGACACGCTGCCGCGCCTTTCGCCCCAGGAGGTCGAGATCCGGGGCGAACTGCGCGTGTCGTTTCCCTCCATCGCGCGCTCGCCGCTGACGGGCTTTGCCGCCGGGCCGCGCCTCAAGGAAATCCCCGCCGACCGCAAGCCTTTCCTGCCGCCCTACCGGCAGACCGACCTTCCGCCGAGTCCGCTGAGCCGCCCCACGCCGCCGGCACTGCGCATTCTGCCTGCCGCCGCGCCCCGGCGGGGCCTGCTCGAAGCCGGGGCGGGCACGTTTTTCAGCCGCTTTGGCCGTTTCTACCTCGACGCACCCGCTTCGCCGGTCACGTCGCTCTACGCCTCGGCGCGTTACGAAGGCTCCGATGGCCACCGCGTCGAGCAGGATGCTAACTCGGTGCGGGCACCGTTCGACCTGGCAGAAGGCACGCTGGGGCTGCGCTCGGGCGGGCGGCTGCTGTCGGTAGACGGCCGCGTGGGCGGCTTTTACCGCTCCTACACCCTCTACGGAGCCGAGGTGGACGGCCAGTTGTCCACGGCCCGGATGGAGCCGGCACGCGAAGGCTTTGGGGGCCACGCCACGCTCGATCTCGGCCTCCACCCGCGCCCCGAAACCAGTGTGGAAGCTCGGCTGAGCTACCAGGCCTCGGCCTACGACACGGGCCTATACGGAAGAGTGCGGCAGCAGGAATCGCGCAGCGAGATAGACGAGACGCGCCTGGAAGGCCGCCTGGGCTTCACGCAGCGCCTGGGCACCAACTTTTTCGAGGTCGGCGCAACGGGCGGATCGGCCGGGCTCGACGGTGGCGGCACGCCCGGTACCGATCAGGTCTATGCCGACGCCGGCGGGGCCTACACCCTCGTAGGCCCCACCCTGCGGTTGCGGGCGGGTGTGCGGCTGCTGGCCACGCGGGCCGAGCACGCCACTGGCACAGCCCGCGCCAACTACATCGCGCCCGACGTATCCGTGCAGGTCGTGGTGGCGCAGGGCGTCGAGGCGTACGCGCAGAACCTGCCCCACATCGCCCCTAACGCGCTTCCCGAGCTGTTCGAGCAGGCCCCGTACCTCGTGCAGCGGCCCGTGGTGCGCCCCACGGCGCTCCCCATCAACGTGGAGGGCGGGGTCCGCGCCGCCGTGGGCGACGTGCAACTCAAGGCGTGGGCGGGTTTTCTGCGCGCCCATCGCATGCAGTATTTCGTGCAGCGCGCAGAGGCCGGCTATAGAGACGGCGCGTTCGTCGAGGCCGCTTACAAAGAAGGGCGCGTGATCAACGTGGGCGGCGAAGTCCGCCTGCTGCGCGTCGAAGGCATCCAGGCGGCCGTGGGCGCGCAGTACCGCAACAGCGAGCTGACGGAAACCATCGAGCCCATCCCCTACGTGCCCGCCGCGCAGGCGTGGGCCACGGCGGGCTACGTGCTGCCCGGCGGCAAGCTCGTGGCTGAGCTCAAAGGCACGCTCGAAGGCGTCCGCTACGCCGACCTCGACGCCCAGGTACGCGTACCCGCCTATGCCGATCTCGACGCCTCTCTTCAGTACGCGCTCACGCCGAGCATCATAGCCGTGGCCCGGCTGGACAACCTGCTGCCCGGCAACCGGACGTGGTGGCGCGGCTATCCCGAAGCGCCCTTCACGGCGATGGTCGGGCTGAGCATCCGCTGGTAGCGCGTTGGGCCCCATCGCCCGCCCGCCGTATTTTCGCCCGTCACCACGTTTACCCCTTTCAGGATGGAACTCTCCGACGACCAGATGGCCCGCACGCTGGGCGACGTGCTCACCGAGCACCTGATGCGCGAGGAATCCGTCCA
>CBDUBO010000503.1:0-2476 GCA_965365405.1 uncultured Rhodothermales bacterium
CACGCGGCCCGAATGCCGCGCGCCGCGCTGCGCAGGTGCGTCACCGAATCGAGGTGGTCGCTGCCTCGCGCCCACATGATGGCGATCACCACGTCTTTCTTCTCGCCCGGCTGCATCCAGAACGGGCCCGTCGTCATCAGGTAGTGCCGGTCGTTGGGTGGGTTACGCTGGCCCGCGCCGTCGAAGTTGACTTCGCTCCAGAACTGCTTCGTTACCGGGTCGCCGGGCCACACGAACTTGGTCGGACGGGCGTTGGCGGCGCAGGCAGGGGCCGGCGCGTAGCCATCGCCGCAGTTGAGGATCGGCTTGCCGTCCTGCCAGATACCCTGGAGGTAGTTGTACCAGTCCGTCGTGTTGTCACGCGGGTCGCCGTTAGCGGCGGTGAGTCCATCGTAGTAGAGAAAGACGCTCATCTCACGGTCGGGGTGCGCCTCGTCCAGCCCTTTCAAGAAGACTGTGCCCAGCGCGGGCGGGGCCTGTCCGTAACCGTCCGAGCCTTCGTCAAAGTCGTCCCCGTTGTAGGTGAACCCCATGTCGAGCAGGGTGTCGCTGCCCACGTAGTCGTCCGTGGCGTTGCCCAGGTCGGGATCCATCCAGAAGCCGAAGTAGGCGTCCTCCAGCGGCTTCGTGCCCCGGTAGGTGAGGCGGTAGCGGTAGAATGTGACCTGGTGCAAGGGCTTGATGGCGGAGCCGACGGCAAACGCGCTGGCCTGCACTTCCATGTGGAGCGGCTTCGTGCCCGTCGAGCGGTGTTGGTTTGCCGCATCATTCATGACCCACCAGTGCATCTCGTGGCCCAGCACCTCGGGGCGGTCGCCCCCGGCGAGGTTGTAGTTGTCCGGCACGCCATCACCGTCCACCACAGGTGCGCCCCACTGCCACGGCCAGTCACGCAGCGCGGGCACGACGGCCCCGGTGCGCTCGTACGCGAGCACGTCGGCCCTGGTGATGGGGAAGATGCGGTCGTAGGGCGCGCAATCAGCGGGCGGCGCGCCGTCCGTGCCTAGCGGGCCGGGCCATAGTTCCCAGTTGCCATAGTCCGCAGCCGCGGCGCGGATCTCCTTGATGGCTCCTCCAATTCGTGGCCCGCTGTCCACCTTGCCCCCGAACCAGATCCCTGCGGCGAAGATGCTGTTGGGCGTGATGGGCTTGCCCGTGGGCGCGGCGGGCACGTTGTACACGTTGCCTCTGCCTTTCCAGAACAGGCCGCCGTTGTTGTAAAGCCGCGCCCGCACATCGTTGACGAACAGATCGGATTCGGCATCGCCCAGCGCGCACTCCGGCGTCTGCGCCCGGAGTGCGGGCGCGACGAGCAGGAAGGCGAGTAGCAGGAAACGCTGCATAGTCTTTACCGGGCCACGACGAGCGTCCGCGTGGCCTGCCGCCCGCCTGCCGCCACGCGCACCACGTACACGCCCGAAGCGAGTCCGCCAATCGGCAGCGCCACCTCGTGCCACCCTGCCGCCTGCGTCGCTTCAGCGACGCGCGCCACCTCGCGCCCGAGCACGTCGTAGAGCGCCACACGCACCGGCCCGGCTGCGGGCAGCCCGTAGCGCAGCGTAGCACGATCTGCGGCAGGGTTGGGCCAGAGCTTTTCGAGCGTGAGGGCGACGGGCACCTCGCCGGCCTGCTCCGCACCCGTCGCCGTCGCGCTGACGGTGAAGCGGCCCGGCTCCGACCACGGCCCGGCTATCGCGCCCTCGATCAGCTGGCGCACGCGCCAGTGGTACGTCTGCCCGGCGTCCAGGCCCCACAGAGCATGCTGACCAATAGCGAAAACTGTGTCTGCGCGCACCACATCAGCAAAGGCGGCGTCGCGGGCTACCTGCACGACGCGCTGCGGGGTGTTGGTGGCGGGCTCGTTCCAGAAAAGCTGCACCGCTGTCGTAGTGAGGGCCGCGCCTGCCGCCGGGGCCGCCAGCACGGGCGCGTCCAGGTTTGCGGGCTGGCCGACCATGCGGAAAACCGTGCCCTGCTCGGGAAGCTGCTGCGGGTACGTCATGGACGGATCGCCGAAGTTCCAGCCCATCAGGGCTACGTTGCGCAGCGCCTCCCCGCTCACGCGGCTGAAATAGCGCGCCGCGTTGCCCGCCGCCACGTCGGCGGCGTAGGCGTTGTAACCTGCCGTGCCCGGCGACTGGTCGAGCGGTTCGTACCACCAGATGGCATCCGAAACAGGATCATCGCCCCCACCCGACAGTGGGCTGTCGCCACCCAGGTCGAACACGCCGTCCACCTTGCCCGCACCGCAGGCGCTCTCGCAGATCGCGGGAATCATGCGGTAGTCGTCGCTCGTGTCGGCGGCGTCCGGCCCCAGGTTCCAGATCTCGAAGGGAACGGTGACAACGGCGTTGTCCTCGAAGCGGCGCACGGCCACGGACTGGCCTGTAAAACGCCACTCGTAGCTGTCGCCAGCCGCCGCTGCCAGCACGCGCCCCAGCCATTGGGCGTAGGTGGTGTAAGGGCCCGGCGTGAA
>CBDUBO010000504.1:0-2470 GCA_965365405.1 uncultured Rhodothermales bacterium
AGGCCGAGCCCGTCCCGCAGGAAGCCCTGCCCGAAGAAACGGCTTATACCGTCATTGACATGATGCGCGGTGCGGTGGACTACGGCACCGCCGTACGGCTGCGCGGGCAGTACAGCATTCCCGGCAGCTACGACTTCGCCGCCAAGACGGGCACCACGCAGAACAGCGCCGACGGCTGGTTCATGATCGTCCACCCCGACCTCGTCGTGGGCTCGTGGACAGGCTTCAACGACCGCCGTATCGCCTTCCGCAGCGAGTGGTGGGGGCAGGGCGCGCACAACGCCATGTTCGTGACGGGCAACTTTCTCAGCCGCCTGATCCGCGCTGGCAGCGCCGGCCTCAACCCCGACAACACGTTCCCGCGCCCGGCCTACGTCCCCTTCGACGACGCCATCCCGGCCACCGACCTGGACGACGTGCGCCAGCAAGGCGGCGGCAATTCGGGGCGGGTTGGGTGGTGATCAATGGTCAATTCGGCAGTTGCCAATGATCAATTGTGAATGGGAAGCAGCGTGTGCAAACCTTGGTCATTGACAAATTGAGTATTGCCCATTGACCAATTGCCCATTATGAAACTCCTTCACACCGCCGACATCCACATCGGCGTGGACGCCCACGGGCGGCTCGACGCCGCCACAGGCCTCAACTCGCGCCTGCTCGACTTCCAGAACGCCTTCGAGTTCATGGTCGAGTACGGGCTGAAAGAGGACATTGACGTGTTTCTCTTTGCCGGCGACGCCTACCGCACCGCCGACCCGACGCCCACGCAGCAGCGCCTGTTTGCCGAGTGCCTCAAGCCCATCGCCGAGGCAGGCATTCCTATCGTGATGATCGTCGGCAATCACGACCACCCGGTTTCGTTTGGCAAAGCGTCCGCACTCGACATTTTCGAGTACGTGCAGGGACAGGTCTATCTGTTCAGAAAGCCGGAGGTGGCCACGATCCCGACGAAGTCCGGGCCGCTCCAGCTGGTCGCCCTGCCGTGGCCGGTGCGGAGCCTGCTCATGGCGCGCGAGGATTTCCGGGGCAAGACCCCGCTCGAAGTGCGCGCCTTCGTGGAGGAGTTCTACGGCAACTTCGTCGCCCAGGCCACCGCCGGGCTCGACCCCGCGCTGCCCGCCGTGCTGGCCGGGCATTTCAGCGTGCAGGGGGCCGAGATGGGCGGATCGGAGCGCACCAGCCTCATCGCGCACGAGCCCAAGTTTCTGGTGTCGCAGCTCGCGCTGCCGCCCCTCGACTACGTGGCGCTGGGCCACATCCACCGGCACCAGGACATGAACGCGGGCGGCATCCCGGTCATTTATTCCAGCTCCATCGAGCGCGTTTCGTTCAAGGAGGAAGGCGAGCCGAAAGGCTTCGTGATCGTCGAGATAGACGCCGCGCAGCAGCCCAAGCAGACGCGCTGGCGGCACGTGGAGACGCCCGCGCGCCGCTTCGTGACGGTGGACGTGGACGCCCGGACGGCACCCAACCCCACGGAAGCCATCCTGAAAGGTATCGCCGCGCACGACCTCCGCGACGCCGTGGTGCGCGTGCGCTATCAGGTGGACGAGGCGCAGGCGCCGCTCGTGGACGCCCGCCGCATCCGGGAAGCCCTCGACGCGGCGTACACCATCGCTGCCGTGGACCGCACGGTAGCCCCCATCGAGCGGCAGCGCCGGACGGTCGTCACGCGCGAGTCGAGCCTGAAGGATGCCCTCACGCAGTACGTGGCGCAGCATGAGCACCTGCAGCCGCTCGAAAGCCGCCTCGTCGAGGCCGCCCTCGCCCTCGAAACCGAACTCGACGCCGGACGCGAGGACGCGGCGTAGGGCGGCGGGCCTCCACAGCCGCCCCGAACTTGCTCCCGCCCCCTTCGTGACCTCGGGGACATCCTGCGCGCGCCGCCGCTGCCCCCCGGCTATGCCTTCTGCCCTCCGTTCCCCTCCGTGGTCAGCACGGGCGCGGGCAGCGTCAGGGCGTTGCCGTCGCGCTGCGCTTCGTACACGGGCGAGAGGATTTCGATGCCCGCCTCGGCAAAGCAGTCCTGCAAGTGCGCGTGCAGGCCGGACAGGATGGCGGGCAGCCTGTTGGCCTGGCGCGTGTAGGCGTTGAGCTGGTAGGCCACCGAGAAATCGCCCAGCGACGTTTGCAGCACGAACGGCGGCGGGTCGGGCTCGACGCCTTCGGTGCGCCGCGCCGCGCTTTCGAGCAGGCTGTGAACGGTGGGCCACGGCACGTCGTAGCCAATCGTAATCGTCGTGTGCACGATCACGCCCGGCCCCTCGCGCGCCATCGCCGAGTAGTTGACGAGTTGGGACTGGAGCGTGGTCGAGTTGGGCACCGAGACGACCTCGTTTTTGGGCGTGCGCAGCCGCGTCACCAGAAACGTCTTTTCCACCACGTCCCCGACCGTCTCGCCCACCTTGATGCGGTCGCCGATCTGGAAGGCGCGCGTGTACGTGAGAAGGGTGCCCGCCACGATGTTGGC
>CBDUBO010000505.1:0-2470 GCA_965365405.1 uncultured Rhodothermales bacterium
GTTATCGTTTGGGGAAGATTGAAGCCCGGCGCTGACTACCTTCTCGTCCGTCTGCTCAATTCCCGCCAACGATGACGCAGCGACGAAAGGTGCAGGGCGTCTCGACGGCCCTCCCGCCTGAAGCGCCCCCACACCTCAAAGACCCGCTCGCGCTCGGCGGCGCGGCGTTTTTCGCGCTCGTCGTGCTCGCGCCGCTCGTGTTCAGCCTGGGCTACGCGCTCCTCTACAGCCTGGGGCTGGTGGGCCTGCTGGCCGATGGGCTGACAGCGCGCTACTGGATGCGGCTTTTCGGGGGAGGGGAGTTGTGGGCGTCGTTCGCGTGGTCGCTCTACCTCGCCGCGGCGGCGACGGGGCTGACGCTCGTGTTCGGACTCGCGCTCGCGCTCGGCCTGCGGCGGCGCGTGGAGCGGGGTGTGGTGGGCGCGCTGCTGCACGTGCCGCTCGCTTTTCCAGCCACGGCGGCGGCGCTCGTCGTTTTCCTCGCGCTCTCGCCCTTCGGCACCGTGGCACGCATGGCGCGGGCGCTGGGCGTCGTCGGGCCGGGGGAGGGGCTGCCCAACATGGTGCACGACGCCGTGGGGACGGGAATCCTGGTGGCGCACGTGGGGCTGGCCGTCCCGTTTTTCGTGCTCCTGTTCGTCGAGATTTTCCGGCAGGAGCGCGTGGCCGAACTGGCCGCCGCGGCGCAGTCCCTGGGGGCGCGGCCCCGGCAGGTGCTGTGGCGCGTGACGCTGCCCGTGCTGCTGAGAAAGGCCGCGCCCAGCGTACTGCTTTTGTTCGTGGCCGTGCTGGGCTCGTACGAAATCCCGCTCCTGCTCGACCGCCAGTCGCCGCAGATGCTCTCCGTGCTCGCCATGCGCAAGTTCGCCCTGTTCGACGTGACGCAGAAGCCTGAGGCGTTCGTCGTCGCTCTTTCCTACACCGCCCTCGTGCTGGTCGGGCTGGCGCTGCTGTTCCGCACGGGGCGCATGGATGCCTCGTAGGCGCGCAATTCATTGCGCCGCTCTCTTGATAGATCGTGAACGATCCTCTTTTCAAACGCCTGATCGCAGCCTTTGTCGGCACGTTGTGCGTGTTGCCCGTGGCGTACCTGTTCGGGCTCTCGTTCGTGGCGCGGTGGCCGGCGGAAACGCTGTTGCCCCAGGCGTTTACGCTCGCGTGGTGGCGGCAGGTGGCGGGCGGCGAGATGGGCGCGAGCCTGCTGCTTTCTTTCGGCGTGTCGCTGCTCGTGGCCGTGGTCTCGACGGCGGGCGGCTTCGCGGCGTCGCGCTTCGTGCAGTACGCGCGGCAGCGGCGGCGGTGGCTGTTCGTGGCCTACGCGCCGTTCGTGCTCTCGCCCGTCATCCTCGGCGTGTGCCTGATGCACCTCTACCTCCGGCTGGGTCTGGCGGGCGGGGTGGCGGGCGTCGTGCTGGCGCAGGTGCTCTTTACCCTCGGCTTCAGCACCGTCTTCTTCACCGCCTTCTGGAGCGGGCGCGTGCAGCAGTACGAAAGCCTCGCCCGCACGATGGGCGCGGGAGGTTTCTACACCCTCGCGCGCGTGACGCTGCCATTGGCGCGCGGCTTCCTGGTGCTGTGCCTGTTCCAGACGTTTCTGATCTCGTGGTTTCAGTATGGGTTGACGCTGCTGGTGGGGCAGGGCAAGGTGCAAACCCTTCCCCTCAAGGTGTTCGGCTACCTCAACGAGGCCAACCCGTACGTGGCCGCCCTGGCGGCGTGCCTGCTCGTGCTGCCGCCGCTGGCGATGCTCTTGCTCAACCGCCGCATCCTGTTCCGCGCCGACGCTCCGGCGTAGCAGCCTTACCTTGTGGCACCATCAGCCTGTTGATCTCATGCCCGTTTTGCGCGACATCGGACTGCTGGCAACCTGCCGTGCAGAAGGCGCGCAGGGCGAACTTCACGCCATCCCGCAGGGCGCGCTGGCGTGGGAAGCGGACGAGATCGTGTGGGTGGGCGCGGAGGCTGACTTGCCCCTCGAATACCGGAGCGACTTCGCCTACAGCGCGGGCGGCAAGCTCGTCGTGCCCGGCCTGGTGGACTGCCACACGCACCTCGCCTTTGGCGGCTGGCGCGCCGACGAGTTCGAGAGCCGCCTTGCGGGCAAGAGCTACCTCGACATTGCCCGCGAAGGCGGCGGCATCGCGCGCACAGTGGCGCACACCCGCGCCGCTACGGAAGGCGAACTGGCAGCCCTCGCCACGCTTCGCCTGCGCGAGATGGCCGCCCTCGGCGTGACGACCGTCGAGGCCAAAAGTGGCTACGGCCTCACGGTTGAGGACGAGCTGAAGCTGCTGCGCGTGTACCGGCATCTCCAGAGCAGCCAGCCCGTGCGCGTCGTGCCGACGTTTCTGGGGGCGCACACCATCCCGCCCGAGTACCGCGACCGCCGCGAGGCGTACGTGGATCTGGTGCTCAAAGAAATGCTGCCCGCCGTCGCCGCCGAGAATCTGGCCCGCTTCTGCGACGTGTT
>CBDUBO010000506.1:0-2466 GCA_965365405.1 uncultured Rhodothermales bacterium
TCGAAACCGCGACGCTGACGTGGCTCGAAGCCGACCGCCGCGTGACCGCGCCGGGCTTCGTTCACATCACGACCCCCAACGAGGACGTGCGGGGCTACGGCCTCTCGGCCAGCGAAGACCTGAGCACGTACCGCCTCAGCAACGTCACGGCGCAGGTCGTGGTGGAGGAGTAGCCATGCGGTGGCTGCTCTCAACGGTGCTCGTGCTCGTGCTGCTGCCCCGACCCGTCTGGGCGCAGCAGGCAGATTCGACGCGGCAGGCCGTCGAGGCCCGCGCCCAGCTGATGGAGGGCCTGACCGAAAACGGCGAGGCCGTGCAGCGGTTGACGGGTCGCGTCGTGGTGCGGCAGGATTCGACGGTGCTCACCTCGCAGCGCGCTACCCGCTACTTCGACCGTGGCGAGATTCTCTTCGTCGGCAACGTCGTCATCGTCGAGCGGGGCGACACGCTGCGCGCGCCCGAGGTGCGCTACAACACGCGCCTCAAAACGGGTGTCGCGCTTGGCCCGCTGCGGCTGAGTGACGGCGAGGTGGTGGTGACGGCCCCACGCGGCGAGTACTTCACCCGCGAGAAACGCGCCGTATTTGCCGAGGGCGTCCAGCTCGTGGACAGCGCCACCGTGCTCACCAGCCGCGCCGGCACCTATTTCTCGGACGACAAGCGCGCCGAGTTTGCAGGCAGCGTGCGGCTCGACGAGCCGCGCTCCACCCTCCGCGCCGACAGCGTGACGTACCTGCGCGAGACGAAAGAGGCGTGGGCGCGGGGCAACGTATTCGTCGAGCGCCGAGGCGGCGAGGACGAGGCCGCTGCCGACACCACGACGCGCACCTTCCTCTTCGGCAGCCGGGCCTACAATCATGAACGGCGCGGCTTCAGCCGCGTCGAAGGGCCGCCCGATGCTCTGCTTGACACCACGTCTGCGCCCGCGCAGGATTCGCTCGGGGTAGAAGGGCCGCTGCCCGCCAGCGCACCCGATCTCGCCCCCGATTCCACCACCGCCCTCCCGGACGCGCGCGCCGACCTGCCCGCTGTTTCGCCCGCGCCCGCCCTTTTCAGTCCCGGCACGCCCCTGCTGGCGCAGGTACGCTTCGACTCCACCGGGGCGCCTGCCGACACGCTCCTGCTGCGTGCCCGCACACTCGAAGCCGAGCGCACCGATACCACGCAAACGCTGCGCGCCTTCTCCGACGTGCACCTCTGGACGAAAGACTATGCCGCCCGCGCCGACTCGCTCCACTCGCTGCGCGCCACCCGCGACAGCGTCCGGCGCGAGGACGTGCGCCTTTTCCGCGACCCCGTGGCCTGGTTCGGGCAGGTGCAGGTGAATGCCGACACGCTGCGGCTGCTGGCCACCGAGGGCGAACTCGACACGCTTTTCGCGCTTTCGCAAGCCTTCGCCGTTGAAGAGGACAGCACCACGCGCCGCCTCAACCAGCTCAAAGGCCGCACGCTCACGGGCTACTTCCTGCCGGACTCCGTCCGCCTGTTCGTGGCCGCACCCAACGCCGAAGCCGTCCTGCAACGCACCACAGACGGCCAGCCCGATGGGGCGTACCAGGCCAGCGCCGACCGGATGGTGTTGCGCTTCCGGGGCGACGCGCTTCAGCGTTACGGGGCCTACGGCGGCATTCAGTCCACCCGGTATGCCGAGTCCATCCTGCCCGCCAACCTCGTGCTGGAGGGGCTGCGGTGGCAGCCCGAAAAGCGTCCGGACAAGGCGGCGCTGCTGGGCCTATACCGCCTGCCCGACCTGGCCGGATCAGCACCCGCTGCCGGGGCGTCAGAGCCCACTCCCCAACCTCCTCCTGATGACCGCTGAACCTGCCGCCGCCGCGCCGCTCACGCTCCGCGCCGAAGGGCTCACCAAGCGCTACCGCCGCCGCACCGTCGTCTCGGACGTGAGCCTGGGCGTGGCGCAGGGCGAGATCGTGGGGCTGCTCGGCCCCAACGGCGCGGGCAAGACGACGACGTTCTACATGATCGTGGGGCTGGTGCGGCCCGATGGCGGGCGCATCTTTCTGGGCGGTGCAGACGTGACGCGGCTGCCCATGTACCGGCGCGCCCGCCGGGGCATCGGCTACCTGGCGCAGGAGACGAGCATTTTCCGCGACCTCACCGTCGAGCAAAACCTGCACGCCGTGCTCGAATTTCAGCCCCTGAGCCGGAGCGAGCGTCACGAGCGCGTCGAGGTGCTCATCGAAGAATTCGGGCTCGAAAGGGTGCGGCGCTCGAAAGGCTACGTGCTGTCCGGCGGCGAGCGGCGGCGCACCGAGATCGCGCGGGCCCTCGCCACGCGCCCCCGCTTTTTCCTGCTCGACGAGCCCTTCGCGGGCATCGACCCCATCGCCGTCGAAGACATCCAGCACGTCGTGGCCGGCCTCAAAAGCCGGGGGATCGGCGTGCTCATCACCGACCACAACGTCCACGAGACGCTCGCCATCACCGACCGCGCGTACCTGCTCTACG
>CBDUBO010000507.1:0-2463 GCA_965365405.1 uncultured Rhodothermales bacterium
CCGGTAATGGCGGGCGGAAGAAAGCGGGGAAGGGTGGGCGTGTCGGGGCGAGGGGAAGGCATGGTGGCAACAGGTGAATTCACCCTTTTGCACCAGCCCTGCACCACGGTGTTGCGCCCGAAAGGCGCTTCCCGTACAGGCTCACAAGCTCGTCAACAAATGCCTGTTACAACGCCAAAAACGCGGCAGGATTCTGCTGCCGAGGGCGCTGTGATGCTTCCAGCGGGGCAGCGGCGTGTGCCGTGTGTGTAACGGCGGCAACGAGGGGTGGTTATCCAGCCGGGCCTACACTGCCACGTCAGGGTTTCCGCGCGTCGGGATGCGCCCGCGCGGGGTAGGTACCCAGTACGCGCAGAAAGGGCACGGTGGCGCGCAGCGCGTCGAGGGCGGCAGACACGTCGGGCAGGGCGGCGTTGCCCTCGAAGTCCACGAAAAAGCCGTACTGCCACGGCGCGCCGGGGCGCGGGCGCGATTCGAGCTTGGTGAGGTTGAGGCGGTGGGCGGCAAAGATGCCGAGGGCCTCCATGAGCGCGCCTTGCGCGTGGGCCGTCGTGAACACAAGCGACGTTTTGCACGCCACGCGGGCGTCGAAGAGGACGGGCTCGCGGGCCAGCACGAGGTAGCGCGTCAGGTTGTCGGCCTCGTTGGCCACGTCTCGTGCTACGACGTGCAGCCCGTAGCGGGCGGCGGCGTCCTCGGTAGCGAGCGCGGCGTGCGATAGGTCGGCGTCTTCGCGTACGCGCCGCGCCGCGCCGGTGGCGTCGAGCGTGGTGTCCACGCGGCAGTCGTGCAGGCCGGCGAGAAAGGCGCTGCACTGCGCCACGGCCTGCGGGTGCGCCGTGATGCGGCGGATGAGGCCGAGGGGCACGTTTTCGAGCGCCACCAGCCGGTGCGCCACGCGCGCCACCTCCTCCCCCACGACGTGCAAACCGGAGGCTTCGAGCAGGGCGTAGGCCTCGTTGAGGCTGCCGGCAATGGTGTTCTCGACGGCGATGAGGGCGTAGTCCGCCTCTGCGGCCTGTACGGCTTCAAGCGCGCGGCGCGGCGTCGGATAGCCGTGGTAGGCCATCGAGGCTTCGCGAGCCCCGAAGTGCTGCCGTGCCGCCGTGTGGTCGGGATCGAACTCGGCCCCGGCGTAGGCGACGGTGAGCTGCGCGCCGGCCCGGTGCGGGTTCTGCCGGTCGGCCAGGTGGTCGGTCTGGTAGCGGACGCTGTAGTCGAGGATTTTCTCGTAGAGCGACTGCACGAAGTGGGCATCGAGGCCATGCTCGCGCGCAATGGCCCCCAGCCGGTCGAGGATTTCCTGCTCGCGCTTCTGGTCCACGAGGCGGCTCGTGCCCTCCGCCTTGTGTGCGGCGACTTCCTGGATGAGTCCGTGCCGCTCGGCCAGCAGCCGGATCAGGTCGCGGTCCACCCGGTCGAGGTGCGTGCGGAGGTCGGAGAGGTTCATGCGAATTGGGTTGGGTAGGGGCGCAGGGAAGGAGGCCCCACGCAGCTACGGGCATCACCCGTTCAGCTTCTCTTCCACGATCTGCTGCACGAGTGCCGGGTTGGCCGTGCCGCCCGTTTCGCGCATCACCTGGCCCACGAAAAAGCCCATGAGGCCTGTGCGGCCCCCCCGGTAGGCCTCGGCCTTGTCCGGGTGTGCGGCAATGGCCTGCTCGACGAGCGGCGCGAGCGCGCTACTGTCCGACACCTGTTCCAGCCCCTCTTCGGCCACGATGCTGTCCGGGTTGCCTCCCCTTTCGGCCAGCACGTTCAGCACCTGCCGGGCCCCCCGACTGTTGATCGCGCCCGCTTCCACGAGCGACACCGTCCGGCCAAAGGCTTCGGGGGTGAGGCGCGTGGCGTCGAGGGCGCGGCCTTCAAGCACGGCGGGCAGGTCGTTTACCATCCAGTTAGCGATGTGCTGCGCCGTGGCGTGGGGCGTGGCCCTTTCGAAAAACGCTGCCAGCGCGGTATCGGCGGCGATGGGCGCGGCGGAGGCGGGCGAGAGGTGGTACTCGTGCGTGAGCCGGCTGAAGCGCTGCCGTGCCGCGTCGTCCAGGTCGGCGGCGGGGTCGTGGCGTGGCTGAGGCGCGGCAGGCGCGGCAGCTTTCTCCTTTTTCTGCCTGTTCGGCTTCTGCGCTTCCGGGGCGGCCTGCTGCTTTTCCACCTCCTTGGCCCACGAGTCGCGCAGCGTCACGATGCGGTTGTAGATGGGCTTTTCCGGCGTCGCGTCCGGGTCGGCGGCGAAATAGCCCAGCCGCTCGAACTGGTAGCGGCTTTCGGGGTCGAGGCTCAGGCCGGGCTCGACGAACCCTTCGACCTCTTCGAGCGAGTAGGGATTGACGTGCTGCAGAAACGATTCGCCTTCGGGTACGCTCTCCGGGTTGGGCACGGTGAAGAGGCGGTCGTAGAGGCGGAACGTGGCAGGCACGCCTTGTTCGGCGCTGACCCAGTGGATCGTGCCCTTCACGCGCC
>CBDUBO010000508.1:0-2462 GCA_965365405.1 uncultured Rhodothermales bacterium
CGTGTACGTGGCGCAGCCGCCGCTCTACCGCATCGAGGCGGGCAAAGAAACGCACTGGGCGCTCGATGATGCCGACCGCGACCGCTTTCTGGCGCGCGTGCGCAAAGGCAAGCGCAACGTCAACGTCGAAATCCAGCGCTTCAAGGGGCTGGGCGAAATGATGCCGCAGACGCTCAAGGAAACCACGCTCGACCCCGACAAGCGCCGCCTGTTGCAGGTGACGATTCCCGAAGGCGAGCGCCTGACGACCGAGAACCTGATGAGCGACCTGATGGGCAAGGATGCCTCGGCGCGCTACGCCTTTATCATGGAACACGCCGCTGAGGTCGAGGAGATCGACGTGTAGGGCTCACGAGACGAGGCGTTGCAGGGCTTCCAGAACCGTGATGCCTTTGATCTCTGCCATTTTAACGATGGCCCACACGACCCCGAAGATCGCGCCTACGCCCATCATGCACAGGTAGGCGAAGCCGTATCCTATCGCGCCCAGCAGCAGGTTCGTCCACGACCGGCCGTAGAAGCGCACCACGCCCCACATGGCCAGGCCGAGCGAGAGCGCGATGCTGAGCCAGCCCCACACCTGAATGGCCGTCTGGCCGAGCGAAAAGGCCACGGGCAGGATGAAGATCGAGATGAGCGTGATCATGCTCTGCACGTAGATGAGCAGCGCTGCAATCTCGGCCAGGTGACGTTCGGGGCCGAAGAAAAGTCGGTACGCCAGCATCGCGGGGATCACGAGCAGGAGAGATAGATAGAGGGTATTTCGGAGCAAGAACTCGGTCAGCAGGAGAGGTATCTCTTCCTGCATGGACTGCCCGAAGCGCTCCAGTTCCTCACTTTGAGGAGCGCCTTGCCGTGACAGCGAAGTCTCCATGCCCGCGCGCATGTTCTCTTTCATAAAGGCGATGTATTCACCCTTGTACAGGCCAAACGAGAGGAGATAAAACGCGCAGCAGATGGCCAGAAATGTGATGGGACTGGTAAAGCGCCGCCGCTCGCCTTCCACGTAGCGCTGTGCCACCGCGCCGGGGCCGGTGGTGAACAGCATCCGCACAGTGTAGAGCAGGCCCGCGTCGAAGTTGAGCGTGCGGGCAGCAAACTCGCGCCAGAGCACCTTGAAGGTGAGGCGCTCGCCGTCGCGCCCGTATTGCCCGCAGGAGGCGCAGTAAGGGCCCGTGCGCGCGGCCCCACAGTTGCGGCACGCCGCAGCAGGCAGATGGGTGGTAGCGGAGTCAGGCGTCAGGACTTCCATGGTGCGCAAAAACAGGATGTTGGCGCAAGCTACGCCCCCCTCACCACGGTAGCAATTGCCTCTCACGCGCGCCCGTCTGGCTTCACGCGGCGAAGTAGGCTTCGAGAGCGGGCAGGCTTTCCGGACTCGTCGGGGTATCGCGCACGATCTGACCGGCTTCGATGAGCAGGATGCGCGAGCACACCTCAGTAACGTGGCGCAGATCGTGCGAGGAGACGAGAAGCGTCGTGCCCAGGTCGCGCGACTGCTGCTGGAGCACGTGGCGCAGGCGCATCTGCGAGCGCGGGTCGAGGTTGGAGAAGGGCTCGTCGAGCACGAGCAGGCGCGGCGCGCACACGAGGGCCGCCACCAGCCCCACCTTTTTCTGGTTGCCCAGAGACAGGTCCCGGATGAGCGGGGCGCGGCGCGCCATCACCTCCGGTTCGAGCAGGTCGTGGTAGAAGGGCAGAAAAGCGTCTACCTCGCTCTGCGCACGCCCGTAAAGGCTGCCGACAAACAGGAAGAACTCGTAGGGCGTCAGGAAGTCGAGCAGAAAGCTGCGGTCGAGAAACGATGCCACCTCGCGCCGCCAGGCCGTGGTGCGAGCGACGGACTGACCCTCGAAGCGCACTTCGCCCCCTTGCGGCACGTCGAGGTCGAGCAGCAGCCGCATGAGCGTCGTCTTGCCCGCGCCGTTGTTGCCTACCAGCCCCACGCATTCGCCCTCGGCGATGGTGAGGTTGGGGACGCGCAGTCGGAAGTGCGCGCCATTCTGCTTTTCGAGTCCAGTGACCTGAAGCTGCATACCTCTACACGGTGGAAGAACGAAAGGCGGCGGCCATGGCGTGCCGCCGGCGCAGCAGGCGGGCGGAGAGCGCGTGCGGCCAGGCCACGAGTGCGCCAGCCCCGAGCGCACCCGTGAGCGCCGTGAGGGCCAATCCACCCGGACCCCACAGCGCGACGAGCGCGATGGGAGGCAGCGCAAGCGCCACCGTCCACACCATGTGGCGGGCCGCCACGCCCTGGAAGTTGAACATCGAGTTGCGGTCGAGGTCTATGCGTGTGCGGTTTGCCAGTGCCAGCCACAGCACGACGGGCGTGGCGACGCCGGCGTTGTAGAGTGCCGCTGCCGCCAGGTGTGGCACGGAGGCGGGAGCCAGCCACAGGAAGATGGGCAGCGCCGCCAGGGCGAGCAGCAGGCACGAGGCTTGGAGCAGCAGCGTCTTGGCAC
>CBDUBO010000509.1:0-2461 GCA_965365405.1 uncultured Rhodothermales bacterium
CTGGTGCGCTTCCAGGATTTGCTGCACACGCGCGTCGAGCGCCTGCACGAAGCCTTCCGCCGCGCCATCGACGCGGCCGGCTACCGAGGGCAGTATCGGGGCGTGTTTCCCGTCAAGGTCAACCAGCTCCGCGAAGTCGTCGAAGAAGTCATCGAGGCAGGCCAGCCTTTCGGTTATGGCCTCGAATGCGGCTCCAAGGCCGAACTCGTCGCCACGCTCCCTTACCTGAGCAGCCCGGACATGCTGCTCGTGTGCAACGGCTACAAAGACGGCGACATGATCCGGCTGATGCTGGCCGGGCAGCGGCTGGGCCGCAGCGTCGTGCCCGTGATCGAGCGGCGCGAGGAATTCGACCTGCTGCGCAGCCTGCGCCCGGACGACGCGCCGGCGGCGGCGTTTGGCGTGCGCGTGCGCCTGTCCACCAACGGCGCGGGGCTGTGGGCCGAGTCGGGCGGCGAGGGGTCCAAGTTCGGCCTGTCGCTGGCCGAACTGCTCGCCCTGGTCGAAGAGGCCGAGGCAGCCCGCGAGGCCGTGCAGTTCCGGCTGCTGCACTTCCACCTGGGCAGCCAGCTGGCCAGCGTCCACAACGTGCGGCAGGCTGCCTACGAAGGCGCGCGCGTGTACGCGTGGCTGCGCAAGCGCGGGATGCCCGTCGAATTCCTGGACGTGGGCGGCGGCCTGGGCGTGACCTACGAAGCCGGCAACGCCGACGCGCGCGGCGGCATAGACTACACGCTCGGGCAGTACGCTTCGGCCATCGTCGAAGCCGTGGGCGAGGTGTGCGACGAAGAAGGCGTGCCGCACCCCACCATCCTCTCGGAGAGCGGACGCGCCGTGGCCGCCTACCACTCCGTCCTCGTCGTCGAAGCCATCGACCGCCGCGAAAAGGGGTTACCGCCCTCGGGCGCATTCCAGGCCGCGCCACATCCCCTCTTCGGCACGTTCGACCGGCTGGAGGCGCAGATCGAAAGCGCGACGGCGCTGGATGCCTTTCCCGACGAGATCGAGGTGCTGCGCGGTGAGGTCACGTCCCTTTTCCGCGCTGCCCGCCTGAGCGTCGAGCAGAAGGCGCTGGCCGAGCACCGTCTGTGGGCACTCACGCGCGCCACGCACCGCCGCGCCCTCGCACTGGGCTCGCCCGTAGCCGGTCAACTCGACAAGCAGATCGCTGATCACTACCTCTGCGACTTCTCCGTTTTCCGCTCGATGGTGGACCACTGGGCCATCGGGCAGCGCTTTCCCATCGCGCCTATTCACCGGCTCGACGAGGAGCCCACGTGCCGGGGCACCCTCGTAGACCTGACGTGCGACTCAGACGGCAAGGTCGCCGACTTCATCAGCCCCACGGGCAGCAAACACGCCCTCGAACTGCACGCCCTCCGCGCTGGTGAACCCTACTACCTCGGCGTCTTCCTGATGGGCGCGTACCAGGACATCATGGGCGACATGCACAACCTGTTCGGGCGTGTGACGGAGGCGCACGTGTACGTGGACGACGAGGAAGAATCCGGCTTCTACATCGAGAAGGTGATTGACGGGCAGAGCATCGAGGAGATTCTGGGGCTCGTGCAGTACTTCCCCAACGACCTGGAGCGGCGCATGGACAAGATCGTGCGCGGCGAGGTGCGCAGCGGGCGCCTCCGCCCCCGCGAGGGCGTGCAACTGCTCGACCTCTACCGGGGCGCGTTTCGCTACTACACCTACCTGGACAACGAGCAGGAAATCCGGTGAGGCTACTGGGGCTGCTCGTGCTCGGCACAGTGCTCGGCGCGTGCGTGCCTCCCGCGCCGGGCGAGGCCTCGTCCCGGTTTACGTACGTGGAGGGCGGCATCGTGCGGGGCGACACTACGCGGCGCGAACTCGCGCTCGTCTTCACCGGCCACGAGTTTGCGGACGGGGGCGACCACATCCGGGCGGTGCTTGCCGAGAAGCGCATTCCCGCGTCGTTCTTCTTCACCGGCGATTTCTACCGCAACCCGGCGTTTGCTTCGCTCATCGCGGGCCTCAAAGCCGACGGCCACTACCTGGGCGCGCACTCGGACAAGCACCTGCTCTACTGCGCCTGGGAAAGCCGCGACCGCCTGCTCGTCACCCGCGACAGCTTCGATTTCGACCTTGAGAACAATTACCAGGAGTTACCGGCACAGGTAGATGCGTGGAAAGAGGCGCGCTACTTTCTCCCGCCTTACGAATGGTACAACCGGCAGATCAGTAGTTGGGCAAAAGCGTGGGGGGTGACCGTCGTGAACTTCACGCCCGGCACGCGCTCAACCGCCGACTACACGACGCCCAACATGGGGCCGCGCTACCAGTCGAGCGAGGTGATTTTCGAGAGCATTCTGGCCCGCGAACAGTCAGACCCCAACGGCCTCAACGGCTTCCTCCTGCTGCTGCACATCGGCACCGACCCGGCCCGCACCGACAAGTTCTACCACCGCCTCGGCGCGCTCGTCGATACGCT
>CBDUBO010000510.1:0-2459 GCA_965365405.1 uncultured Rhodothermales bacterium
TTGGCCGCGTTGTTGATGATCTGGTCAATCGAGACGAACGCGAAGTTCCACGTCATGTACTCGATGATAGGACGAAGCCCGTTGAGCGCCGCGCCAATGCCCAGACCTGTGAACCCGTTTTCGGAGATGGGCGTGTCGATGATGCGTTTGGGTCCGAACTGGTCGAGCATTCCTTCGCTGACCTTGTAGGCCCCGTTGTACTCGGCCACTTCCTCGCCCATGAGGAAAACGGTCTCGTCGCGCTGCATTTCCTCCGTCATGGCGGCGCGAAGGGCTTCCCGAAGCTGTAACTCTGGCATTGTCTGTAGTTGGTTGTACGCTCCCCGCACGGCAGGGCAGGCTGCGTTGTTCGCTTGTAGTGGGTTAGACACTCGGCTTTGCCGCGCTTGCAGGTCGGTCCTTTCCGACCTACCACAAGGGCGCGCAGCGCCCGTCTACAAGCGAGCGCAGCGAGCGTCAACCTGGTACCTACGACAGAAAAGGATAGTCGTCCTGCACGTACACGTCCTCGTAGGCCGTCTCGATGTCCGGCAGCGGGCTGTTGTCGGCAAACTCGACCGACCGGGCGACGACTTCTTTCACTTCGTCGTCAATGGCGTCGAGTTCGTCCGCCGTGGCGAGCTTGTGCGTCACCATGTAGGACTTGAGCCGGATGATGGGGTCCTGTTCTTTCTTGGCCTCCATCTCCTCCTTGGTGCGGTAGTTCTGCGGGTCGCTCATCGAGTGGCCGCGGTACCGATACGTGCGCATGTCGATGAGCGACGGCGTGCCTTCGCGGGCCATCTCGACGTGGTCGCGCATGGCGCGCGTGACGGTGAGCACGTCCATGCCGTCCACGATGGACGCCGGGATGTCGTAGCCCACGGCCAAGCGGGTGAATTCGGGCTGCGAAAAGCCGCGGTGGATGGCCGTACCCATCGCGTAGCCGTTGTTCTCGATCACGACGACGACGGGCAGCTTGTAGAGTCCGGCCAGGTTGAGCGCCTCGTGGACGGCCCCCTGCCCTACGGCTCCATCACCCAGGTACACGATGCACACGCCGCCATCCTCTTTGTACTTGTGCGCAAAAGCGATCCCGACGCCGACGGGCACGTGCGCGCCGACGATGCCGTGGCCGCCGAAGAAGTTGAGTTCTTTCTTGAAGTAGTGCATCGAGCCGCCCTTGCCGCGCGAGGAGCCGCCGATTTTGCCGAAGAGTTCGGCCATGCACTCGTCCGCGGTCATGCCAAGCGCCAGGCCGATGCCGTGGTCCCGGTAGGCCGTGATGACCGAGTCGTGGCCGACGTTGAGGGCCTGCACCGTCCCCGTCGAGACGGCCTCCTGGCCGATGTAGAGGTGCAGGAAGCCGGCGATTTTCTGCTTGCCGTACATCTGCGCGGCCCGCTCCTCGAAACGGCGCTGGAGCGCCATGTTGCGGTACATGTCGCGCAGGTCGTCCGCCGTCAGGCTCAGGCTTTCGTGGCTGAACGTGCCCGCGGTGTATTCGCGGAACGTCGCCTCGACGGTGAACGCGCGCGGCTGCGCGGTGGCACCATTTTTCGAGGCTTTCTTGGCAGGACGGCGGGGCTTCTGAACGTCGGACTCGGCCATTGCGGTGGGGATGGGTGAGAAGAGAGAGGCGGCGCAGCAAACGTGGATATCCGCGAGCCGCACGCCTGGTTTCCTCGTGAGGCCCGCCAAAATACGGTTTCGGCGGCAACGTACTGGCTCAGACTCGCGCTCCCCGCCCTCTTCATACGCCCGGCAAGGCCCGCATTGTGATGCCGGGGCCGCCCCGATCAGACGCGGGCGTGCCCGCAACAGCCACGCGCTGACGTAGTTTTTGACCTTCTTCACCCACTCACCCCACACCCGTTTGCTCTCGCCGCCCGCCGCCGACGGACGCGCCGTCGTCGTCATTCCTACCTATAACGAGTCCGAAAACATCCGGGCCGTGTTGCAGCGCGTGCTCGCGCTCCCTACGGGCCTGGACGTAATCGTCGTGGACGACGGCTCGCCCGATGGCACGGCGCTGCTGGTGGAGGCCGTGCAGGCCGAGCAGCCGGGGCGCATCCACCTCATTCGAAGAGCGGGCAAGCTGGGGCTGGGGTCGGCTTACCTCACCGGATTTGCCCACGCCCTCGCGCACGGCTACGATTTCGTCTGCGAGATGGACGCCGACCTGTCGCACAACCCATCCGACCTGCCCGCGCTCGTCGCGCCCGTCGCAGACAGTCGGGCCGACGTGGCCATCGGATCGCGCTACATCGGCGGCGTGCGCGTGATGAACTGGCCGCTGACGCGCCTGATGATCTCGTACGGGGCCAGCCTCTACACCCGCGCCATCACCCGGATGCCCGTACACGACGTGACGGCGGGCTTTGTGTGTTATCACCGCCGGGTGCTCGAGGCGCTCAGCCTGGCGCGCGTCAAGTCCAACGGCTACTCGTTCCAGGTCGAGATGAAGTACCGCGCCTGGC
>CBDUBO010000511.1:0-2426 GCA_965365405.1 uncultured Rhodothermales bacterium
CACCGCAACCACCGCGTCTCGGCCACGGGCTTCAACTCGCAGACGGGCGAGTCCAGTGCCCGCTATCTCACGGGCAAGTGGGACACGCAACTCGGCGACAACCCGTTCTTCGAGTCGCGCGCGCTGCTCTACACCGAGCGTAACCTGCGCTCCGTCCAGTTCAAAGGCGAGCACGTGCTCGGGCAGCGCTGGACGCCGACGGTCAACTGGAACGTGTCGCTCGCCTCCACCAGCCAGGACGAACCCGACCTGCGCTTTTTCGCCAACGACTATACCTACTTCGATGGCGATGGTGTGCCCACGAGCAGCAAGGCCGCCGCGGCCCAGACGGTCTACACCATCAACCGGACGCTCTACGACAACCCGACGCGCTTTTTCCGCAACCTGACCGAGACGAGCAACACCTACGATCTCCAGTTCGGCGCGGGCGTGTTCAAAGTGGGCGGCTACCTCCAGCAGTCCGACCGCAGCTTCCGCGAGCGGCGTTTCTCCTACGAGTCCACCACGCAGCAGGTGGGCAACCCCAGGGGCAACTTCGGCTACACCGGCGATGCCGACGCCTTTTTCGCGCCCGCCAGCGTGGGCCTGATGGATTCGCTCAGCGTGGGCACGCGCACGCGCTACTACTTCGGCAACTACATCGTCGATTACAGCAACCCGCGCAACAACTACGACGGCGATCAGAATATCGCCGCCGCCTTTGCGATGGCCAACCTGGCGGTCACGCCGCGCCTGCGCCTGGTGGCCGGCGCGCGCTACGAAACGACCCACCTCGACGTGGCCAGCCGCGACACCACCGCCGAGAAGGGCCGCATCCGCCAGGGCGACCTCTTGCCCTCGCTCAACGCCGTGTACAACCTGACGGACAACATGAACCTCAGGCTCTCCTACGGCCGCACCCTTGCCCGCCCGACGTTTCGCGAGATCGGGCCCTTCCGCTCGTTCGACTATGTAGGGGGGCGCGACCGCGTGGGCAACCCCGACCTCGGCCGCACGCTTATTCAGAACGTGGATGCGCGCTATGAATGGTTTGCCCGGCCCGGCGAGATCTACGCCTTCAGCCTGTTCTACAAAAAGCTCGACCAGCCCATCGAGGTCGTGTACCGCCCGCAGGACGGGTTCTACACGTGGGACAACGTGGACGAGGGGCGCGTGTACGGCCTCGAACTGGAGTTGCGGCGGCAGTTTCTCCTGGCGAACAGACACCTGATCCAGACCGGCTTCAACGTCTCCGTCGTGCAATCGCGCGTGGATGCGGACTCGACCGAGCGGGCCCTCCTGCTGGCCGACGACCCCGACGCTCGGACGACGCGCCCGCTCTACGGGCAGTCGCCTTACCTCGTCAATGCTGACCTATCGTACACCCGCGACGATTGGGGATCGGCCTTTTCGGTCTATTACAACGTCTTCGGCAAGCGCCTGGCCACCGTCGTCACCGGCCCCACGCCCGACGTGTACGAGCAGCCCCGCAACAGCCTCGACCTCCAGTTCTCGCAGCGGCTCAACCCGTGGCTCTCGTTCAAGGCGTCGGCAAAGAACGTGTTCGACGCGCGCCACCGCGAGACGATTCGCTACAAGGGGCAGACCTACACCTGGCGCGACCGCGAGATGGGACGTCAGTTCTCGCTCGGCGTCAGCCTCAGCCTCTGAACCGCCATGACCACGCACCGGGCCGCCTCGATACCACATCGGGGCGGCCTTCTGCTTTTGTGCCCTTTACGAAACCATTAAAAACCACTCGCTCATGCAATTCCGTAACAAACTCCTCCTCGGCCTCGCGTGCCTCGTGCCCGCCGGGCTGATGGCCCAGACCACCGACCAGAACAAACCCCGTGTGCAGGTCACCGACGCCTCGATCCAGGCGGGGCAGCACGTGACCTGGACAAGCGGCAACGTGTACGTGCTGAATGGCTTCGTGTACGTCGAGAGCGGAGCCACGCTCACCATCGAGCCCGGCACGGTCGTCAAGGCGCAGAGGGGCACGGCGGCGCAGGCCTCGGCCCTCGGCATCGCGCGCGGCGCGAAGATTTTTGCCAACGGCACCCGCCAGCAGCCCATCATCTTCACGAGCGTGCAGGACTCGGTGGCCCTCCCCGACTATGGCTTCGACAACGGCGACGGCGTGGATTACCGCGAAGACCGCTCGCTCTGGGGTGGCGTGGTGATCCTCGGTAGCGCCTCCAACAACGTTGGCGCTGACGTGCTCGTCGAGGGCCTGCCCAACGACCCGCGTGCCCGCCACGGCGGCGTCAACGACGCCGACGACAGCGGCGTCTTCCGCTACGTACAGATCAAGTATTCCGGCTCCGTCATCGAGGCCAACAAGGAGTTGCAGGGCCTCACACTGGGCTCGGTCGGATCGGGCACGACAGTCGAGTACGTCGAGTCGTTCAACTCGGGCGACGACGGCTTCGAGTTTTTCGGCG
>CBDUBO010000512.1:0-2421 GCA_965365405.1 uncultured Rhodothermales bacterium
GCAACCGCGACATGAACAGCCGCGCCTACGTGGGCCGCTTCAACTTCGCCGGGCCCGACCAGCAGAAAAAGACGAGCGAACTGAGTGGCGGCGAGCGCAACCGCGTCCACCTTGCCAAGATGCTCAAGGAAGGCGCAAACGTCTTGCTCTTGGACGAGCCAACAAACGACCTGGACGTGAACACGCTGCGCGCCCTTGAAGAAGCCCTCTTCGACTTTGCGGGCTGCGCCGTCGTCATTTCGCACGACCGCTGGTTTCTCGACCGCATCTGCACGCACATCCTGGCCTTCGAGGGCAACTCGGAGGTGGTGTGGTTCGACGGCAACTACAGCCAGTACGAGGCCAACTTCCACGAGCGCAAGGGCCTCGACGCCGACCGCCCGCACCGCCTCACCTACCGCAAACTCACGCGGGCGTAAGAGTGAACCACGCAGGGACGCCCCTCGGTGCGCCCCTGCAGACTCCTCTCTCACCTATCGCCGCGCATGTGGGCGGCCTCGCGCATCAGGCGCAGGCGTTCCTCGGCGTACTGCCGCTGCTCGGCGAGGGCTTCGGGGGCGACGCGCAGAAACCCTTCGTAGGCCTCGCGTGCCGCTGTGGGGTCGCGGTAGTAGCGCTCGTACAAGACGGCGAGGTGGTAGAGCAGGTCGGCACGTGCGGGGTCGAGCAGGCGAGCCAGGCGGTAGGACGCGATGGCGTCACGGTCACTTTCGCGGGCGGCGTGGACGGCCCCGATCTGGCCGTGCACGTCGGCCAGAAGCGCCTGCTCCATCAGCACGGTCGTCTTGTCGAGGTAGTGGAGCGCCGAGGAATAGTCTTTCAGCGCAAAGCGGGTCATGCCCAGGTAGTAGGCGCTAAGGGCATCTGTGGTGTCGGCGCGGAAGGCGCGTGCGAGCGCGGTGTCGGCCCGCTCGTACTGGCCGCTGAGGTAGTGCGTCGCGCCCAACCCGCGCAGCGTGCCTGCCGTGGTGTCGCCAAGGGCGATGGCCTGGCGGTAGCCGTCCTCAGCGTAGGGATACGCTTTGAGGGCGATGCCGATTTCGCCCACGCGCTTCCACACGTCGGGCGCGTCCGCGTGGTGCGGCGCGAGCCGGTCAATGGTGCGGCGGGCCGAGAAGGGGGCATCGTGGTCGAGGTAGATGCGGGTGAGGGCAAGCAGGGCACTTTTGTCCTGCGGGTTGTGCTGGAGCGCCTTCTCGTAGTGCACAATGGCGTCGAGCGGTTGGCCGAGCTTGTAGTAGGTGTAGCCCAGCCGGGCCAGCAGGTAGGCGTTGGTAGAGTCGGGCCGCAGGAGTCGGGCGTAAACGGACTGCGCTGCGCGCCAGTCGTCGGCGTCGCTGAGGAGTCGGGCGTAGGCGAGGGCGATGGGCGCGCTGAGGGTGTCGCGGGCGTGGGCGGCGGCGAGGCGGGCGCGGGCATGGCGGTTACGCCCCATGCTTTCAAGCGTGCGTGCCCACGCGGCCAGCACACGCGGCTGGAGCGTGTCGGCGCGCGCGAAGAGGCTGTCGGCGGCGCGGTGCCGGGCAAGCGCCTGGTAAGCGAGGGCAAGTGTAAACGCGCCCTCCAGCGTCTGCGCCGCCTCCCGGCCATCGAGCAAAAGCACCGCGCCGGTGGCATCGTCGGCAGCCAGGCGCAGCCGGGCTTCGCGCACCGCTTCCGGCTGGGCGTGTAAGGTCAGGGGGACGAGCAGCAGCAGCAGCGCGGAGAGACGGAGCATAGGGCAATGGGAAGGTTTCGGTTAGAGGTTAGAGATCGTTCTGCGCTTTTCAACCCTCAACCTCTAATCTCCAACCACTTCAACGACACACGCCCTTGCGCAAGGTTGCCGCGTGAAGCCTGCATGGTGGCCCGAAGCTGCCGAATTTCGTATCTTTTAGGCCTATAAATCATGGTCTGCGGGCCTCTGCGGCCTGCCCTTCCCACCCCCTTCCGACCGGCGTTTGCCACAGGGCACGCCCCCTTTTCAGACGGTATGGAACTCGACCCCCAGGATCCGCTCGCCCCCCTCGGTAGCGACAGCGCGGACGGCGCGCCCCTCGAACGCGACCTCAGCGCCAACGGCCACCGCATCATCCCCATCAACATCGAGGACGAGATGAAGTCGTCCTACATCGACTACTCGATGTCGGTGATCGTGGGGCGCGCGCTGCCCGACGTGCGCGACGGCCTCAAGCCTGTCCACCGCCGCGTGTTGTACGGCATGATGGACCTGGGCATCACGGCGGGCAGCGCCCACAAGAAGAGCGCCCGTATCGTGGGTGAGGTGCTGGGTAAGTACCATCCCCACGGCGACTCGTCCGTGTACGACACGCTCGTGCGTCTGGCGCAGGACTTCTCGATGCGCTACCCGCTCATTGACGGGCAGGGCAACTTCGGCTCCATCGACGGCGACAGCGCGGCGGCCATGCGCTACACCGAGGC
>CBDUBO010000513.1:0-2415 GCA_965365405.1 uncultured Rhodothermales bacterium
TGGCCCTGGCCCGCACGATGCTCACGCCCGCCAACTTCCTCATCCTCGACGAGCCGACCAACCACCTCGATATGCCCTCCATCGCCGTGCTCGTCGAGGCGCTCCGGGGCTACACGGGCACGTTTCTCGTCGTCTCGCACGACCGCCACTTTCTCGACCAGATCGCCAACAAGATCTGGCGCGTCGAGGACGGGCACGTGCGATTGTTTACGGGCAACTACACCGAGTATCTGTGGCAGGTAGAGCACGGCACGGCCTCGCGTATGGAAACGCGGAGCGAGGCGCAGGCCGTGGCAGCGGGTGCGAACGGCGCGGGTGCGCAGGCCGAAAAACGCGCCAGCGGGCCCAAGACGAAAGAGCAGAAGCGGCGCGAAGCGGAGGAGCGCGCCGCGCGCTACCAGTCGGGACAGCAGGGTGGCCCTGTCAAGAAAGCGGCCGTGACCCGCAAAGAGGACGTGGAGAAGCTGCCCATCGAGGCCGTCCGCCACGCCCACGCGCACACCGAGAAGCTCATCCTCGAAAAAGAGGCGCGCAAAGCCGAACTCGAAACCCAACTGGCCGACCCCGCCCTCTACGACGATGCCGCCGCGATGCAGCGCGTGACGGCGCAGTACGCCGCGGTTGAAGAGGAGCTGAAAGCCCTTTACGCCGCGTGGGAAGCCTCGGCGGAAGTGCTCAGCCAGCAGTAAAAACGACCCTCGGAGGACTCCGGCTCCTCCGAGGGTTTCTCACACCCATGCGTCATTTTCGATTCTCCTGGCTGCTTCTCGTGCTCGCCGCGTGCAGCACGCCGCGCCCGATCCCGCCGCCGCTGGACGTGTTGCCGCCCGAGGCGTTCGGGGAAGCGCACTACGTCTCGTTCACTTCGGCAGACGAACTCGCGGCGTGGCTGCGCTACGGCCGCCCGGACGGTCCAGCGATTTCCGCGCACCGGGGTGGGCACGGCGGCGCGTTTCCCGAAAACGCCCTCGTCACGTTCGAGCAGTCGCTCCGGGCTGCGCCCGCCCTGCTCGAAACCGATGTGCGCCTGACGCGCGACAGCGTGCTCGTGCTCTTGCACGACGAAACCCTCGACCGCACCACCACGGGCGCGGGGCGGCTCGACGCGCTCGCCCTGACCGAAGTGCGCGCGCTGCGCCTGCGCACCGATGCCGGCCTGCCCACCGACGTGCCGCTACCCACGCTTGCCGAAGCGCTTGCGTGGGCCGAGGACCGAGCCGTCTTCACGCTCGACGTGAAGCGGGACGTGCCGCCCGCCGTGCTCGTGCAGGCCATCCGGGAGGCGGGCGCAGAAGATCGCGTCGTCGTCATCACCTACACGCCGGACGAGGTAGCCACCTACCTGCGCCTCGCGCCCGACCTCAACCTCTCCATCTCTGCGATGTCTGCACAGGAGCTGGAAGCGGTGCTGGCGCTGCCCGGCTTCGATCCGCGCCGCGCCATTGCGTTCGTAGGCGTCGGGAGGGTGCCGCCGGGTGTTGCCGAGCGGTTGCACGGGCTGGGCATCCGCGCCATGGCCGGCGTGTTCGGGGAAGACGAAGCGCGGCTGCGTCAGGGGGATCGCGGCCTCATCGAAGCGCTCCGCGCAGAGGGTGTGGACGTGATTGCCACGGGCGCGGTGGAGGCGGCGGCGGAGCGGTAAGCGCTACCGCAGCATCACCAGGTAGGCCGCGCCCGGCGCCCCGCTGCGGGCGTGGCCTACGAGCGCCGTGCGCCCCTCGACGGCGAGGGCAGAGCCAAAGTAGGCGTCTCCCACGTCAATGACCTGGAGCGCCGCCCACCCGTTCTCGCCCGGCCCGAACACGTGCACGACGCGGTCCACGTTGAAGACGAGGCCGATCTGCTCGTCGTAGGCCGCCGCGAGAAAGCGATCTTCCGCGAGGGCGACGCTCGTGCCGAAGCGTCCGTCGCGGTCGGGGCTGGGCGCGCGCACCGCCGCCGTCTGCGTCCACAGCCCCGATGGCTGCCTTTCGAGGACGACCACCTGGCCCGCTCCGGCCTCGCCCGCCCGGCTCTCTCCAACCACGATGCGGCTGCCGTCGAGGGCGGCGTCGAGGGGACCACTGCGGAAGCCGCCCAGGTGGCCCACCACGCCCCACACGCCATCGGGGAAGCGCTCGAAGACGAACAGGCTGCCCTCGCGTCCGCGGGTGTGGCCGGGCGCCGTCACCAGCAGGCGGTCTCCGCTGAGCGCGGCGCGGGCTCCGAAGATGCCGTCCCGGACGCCGCCGGGCGCTTCGAGCCGGGCGACCATCTTCCACGCACCGCCGCTTTGCTGCTCGTACACGTAGGCCGCGCCGGCGCGGCGCTTTTTGCCCGCATCGCCCCCGGCGGTGACGACGGCCCGCGTGCCTTCGAGGGCGACGGACGTGCCGAAGGGGCCTTCGTCCGCCTTGGCGGGCGCGGCCAGCCGGG
>CBDUBO010000514.1:0-2408 GCA_965365405.1 uncultured Rhodothermales bacterium
TTTTCGCGCCCGCGCATCATGCAGGGGCTGGCCAAGATCGGCTTCAACAACTCGTACACGTACTTCGCGTGGCGCAACACGGCTGAGGAGCTGCGCGAGTACGGCGAGGAGCTTTTTCAGACCGAAGTGGCGGAGTATTTCCGGCCCAACTTCTGGCCCAACACGCCCGACATTTTCCACGAGGAGTTGCAGCACGGCGGGCGGCCCCTCCACATCGCCCGGTTTGTCGTCGCGGCCACGCTTTCGCCCACGTACGGCATCTACGGCCCGCCCTACGAGCACGTCGTGACCAACAAACACGCGGTGCGCGAGGAATACGCAGACAACGAGAAGTACGAGATCCGCACGTGGAACTGGAACGATCCGCACTCGCTCCAGCCCCTATTTGCGCGCGTCAACCACATCCGGCACGAGCAGGCGGCGCTTCAGCACGCCCGCAACGTCGCGTTCGTAGAGACGGGCAACCCGCACCTGCTGGCCTACGCCAAAGGGCACGAGGGGAGCCGCGTGCTCGTCGTGGTCAACCTCGACCCGCACCAGCCGCAGGAAGGCTGGCTCGCGTTCTCGCCCGAAACGGTAGGATTGGACGCGCACGCGCCGTTTACCGTGCACGACGCCCTCGGCGGCGAGACGTACCGCTGGCAGGGCAGCCGCCACTTCGTTCGCCTCGACCCACACGTGATGCCGGCCCATGTGTTCGTGCTCAGCGGTCAGGAAGCAGCCCCGGCGGCCGCCGCGCCAGTCGCCAAAGGCGGGCATTGACACGCAGCGCCGCGAGCGTTTGGTTTTTCCACCCCTCCGAATACGATGTACGTCGCCCCGCTCAGCGCGCACGCGTGGATGCGTGGATGCGGCACGTCTACGGAGGCTTCGAAGCCACCATCACGAGCGAAACGCTGGGCGGCTCGCTGCGGCTCGCGGACGTGTACGAATTGGGTTTACGCCCCGTGCAGACGCCGCCTCAGCCGCCGAATAGCCACGTCTGGAGCGCCGACAGGCTGGCAAACACGCGATCTGCTCCCGCTTCGCGCAGCACACTTTCTGGGAACGACGTGGGCAGCGCTACCACGTGGCAGCCGGCGGCGCGGGCCGAGGCGATACCGCTCGGCGCGTCCTCGACGGCCAGGCATTGCCCGGCTGAAACGCCGAGGGCTTCCGCGCCCCGGCAGTACGGCTCCGCGTCGGGTTTGGGGCGCGTGATGTCGTCGGCGGTGATGGTGGCGGCGAAATGGAGGCCCAATCGTGCGAGCAGTTCGTCCACGAGCACGCGGTCGGTGGAGGTGACGAGGGCGGTCGGGACGCCGCGCGCCTCCAGCCTTTCGAGCAGCGCGTGCGCACCGGGCAGCAGCGTAACCACCTCGGCTTCCTCGCGGAAAAGCACCTGTTTGCGCCGCACCATCTCGTCCACGTCGAGGCGCCCCGGCCCGTAGCGGCTACACATTTCGGCAAAGACGGCAAAGGCCGGGCGGCCTTTGAAGCCGTCGTGCTCCCATGCGGGCACGGGCAGATTGCACTCGCTGAACAGCCGGTGGTTGGCCGCCACGTGCGCGGGCTCGGAGTCTATGAGCGTGCCGTCCAGATCGAAAAGAACGGCGCTGAACGCTTCGATACGGCTCATCTGGCAAACTGCGCCAGGCGGTGCCGCTCGAAGCGGGCCGCATCGGGGTTAAAGACGCGCTCCTCGATTTCGAAGGCGTCCGGTGCAATGCGGATCTGGTTGTAGAAGTTGGAGCCCCGGTGCGCACCGCGCCCGCGCGTGCTCGTGGCCGTGCCCGCACTGGCCACCACGATACGCTTGCCGCCCTCCACCACCACTTCGAGTTCTTCGACGTGCGACACGTGCAGGTGCCCGCACAGCACCAGATCCACGCCCACGTCGCGCGCCTTGCTGAGGGTGCGGCTGGCCTTGCGCGCCACGTCGTGCCCGCGCAGCGCGGCAATGCGGGTTAGCTGGTGGTGGATGACGAGGACCTTGAACGTCCCTTCCGGCTTGGGCGCGAAAAAAGGCCGGATCACGCCGCGCGTGACGCGCCCGATGCGCCCACCCTTGCCCGTGCGCCCGTAGGCGGAATTGAGGCCGAGCACGGCCAGACCAGCCCGCTCGAATGTCGGCGTCAGGTCGGATGTGATCATGCGGCGGTAGCGCTTCAGGGGCTGAAACACGCGGCTCACCGGACTCCACCACGGGTACACGTCGTGGTTGCCGGGCACGACAAGCGTGGGCGCCTCGAAGCGGTCCAGCATGGCGCGCGCCGCCTCAAATTCGCCTTTACGCGCCCGCTGCGTCAGGTCACCCGACACCACGACAAGCGTCGGCCCGAATGCGTTGATCTCCTCCACCAATCCATCTACAATGGCCGGGTGCTCGATCTTGCCGAAGTGGATGTCCGAAACGTGGGCGATGCGGT
>CBDUBO010000515.1:0-2408 GCA_965365405.1 uncultured Rhodothermales bacterium
GAGCCTCCGCCTTCTAAGCGGATGGTTGCAGGTTCGAGCCCTGCCGGGCGTACTCTGGCACCCCATGACAAAGCCCCCGCGCTGCACCGGCAGGCGGGGGCTTTCTGCGTAGCCGCGCAAGCGCACCATCGCGTGCGTTGCGGCAGCAGGGCGTCCATCGTACCATGGCTACCATGCGAATCCTACTTCTGCTACTCGTTCTGGCTACCGCCGTGCCCGCGAGGGCGCAGCCCGCGGAAACCACGCTTCTGCGGCCCGACCGCGTGTTCGACGGCGAGCGGCTGCACACGGGCTGGGTGGTGCTCGTCAGCGGAAATCGCATTGCGGCGGCGGGGCCGGAGGCTTCGATTCCCGTGCCGGAGGGCGCGGTGGTGCGCACCCTCACAGGCATGACCCTTTTGCCCGGCCTCATCGAAGGGCACAGCCACGTGCTGCTGCACCCGTACGACGAGACGCCGTGGAGCGACCAGGTGCTGAAAGAATCGGAGGCGCTGCGCGTGGCGCGGGCTACCGTCCACGTGCGCAACACGCTGCTGGCCGGCTTCACGACGCTGCGAGACTTGGGGTCGGAGGGGGCGGGCTACGCAGACGTAGGCGTCAAACAGGCCATCGCGCAGGGCATCATCTCCGGGCCTCGTCTGCTCGTGGCCGGGCCCGCCCTCGTGGCCACGGGAAGCTACGGCCCCAAGGGCTTCCGCCCAGACTGGAACGTGCCACTCGGGGCCGAGGAAGCCGACGGCGACGGGCTCGCCCAGGCTACGCGCAGGCAGATGGGCGGGGGGGCGGATTGGGTGAAGGTCTATGCCGATTACCGCTGGGGGCCGCGGGGGGAGGCGCTGCCGACGTTTACCGAGCGCGAGCTGCGCACCGTCGTCGAGGTGGCGGCAGGTGGCGGGCGCAGGGTGTCTGCCCACGCCGCTACCGCCGAGGGGATGCGCCGCGCCGTTCTGGCTGGCGTCCATACCATTGAGCACGGCGACGGCGGCACGCCCGACGTGTTTGCCCTCATGCGCGAACACGGCGTGGCGCTCTGCCCGACGCTGGCGGCGGGAGACGCCATCGAACGGTACAACGGGTGGAACGGACGCGCCCCCGAGCCGGCCCGCATCCGCGCCAAGCGCGCCTCCTTTCAAGCCGCGCTCGCAGCCGGCGTGACCATCCTCTTCGGCAGCGATGTGGGCGTGTTCACGCACGGCGACCAGGCCCGCGAACTCGTCCTGATGGTGGAGTACGGTATGACGCCGATTGCCGCGCTGCAAAGTGCCACCGGCGTTGCGGCGGACGTGCTGGGGCTGGAAAGCGAGATCGGGCGCGTGCGGCCTGGCCTGGTAGCCGACCTCATCGCCGTCGGGGGCGATCCCACGCAGGACATCACCGCCACGCAGCGCGTCGTGTTCGTCATGCAGAACGGGCGCGTCGTGCGCGAGCCGTAGCGGCTTTCAGAAGCCGAACTGCCAGCCTATGCGCAGGTAGGGAATGACAGGCACCTTTTTGAAGCCATCTTCGATGTTCTGCTGCTCGCGCGCTACGCTCTCGCGCACGTCCTGCCGGGTGGCGGCGGGGCCCGTCACCGTCAACTCTGCCCTGGCGTCGTAGCCCGTCGTCACGCCCACGCCGAAGTTGAAGCCGCGCCCGCGCCAGCCCAGCATGAATATGGGCACGGGTCCGCGCGCCCAGAACTCGCCCACCACGTTACCCACCTCGCCGGGCAGGTACGTCTGCCCGCCCAACTCGACAGGTTCTGATGGCGTGGCCGTGCCATCGAGTTCGTAGCCGCCCACGAACAGGCCCGCCCCGACCGAGAAGTTGCCCCCGCCGGGGTGTAGGTTGACGAGCAGCAGCCCGCCGCTGGCCTGCCCGTCCCCTTCGTAGCTGAGGTCGTCCTCCTCGAACTCGACGGTGCCCAGGGGAAGAATGTTGGCCTCGGCGGAAACGCTCAGGTTGCGGTGCAATCGGTATGAACCGCTCAGGCCGATGCCCAGCGTGCTCAGTTGGGGGCCGATGGAGAAGCGGGCGGGCTGCGCCTGGACGGTCAGGGCAAGCAGCAGCGCGAGGGGCACGAGAAGAACACGGTGCATGGCAACAGGGGGTTTGAAGACGCTGGCAGTATAGCGGCTCGCCGCAGCACCCGCCATCACGCAATTCCGCCATTGTGCACCCCGCCGTGCGGCGTCAGATCACCTCGCGCGCCGCGTCCCAGTAATCCTCGATAGACGCCTCGATGACGCGGTAGGCGTGCGCGCGGTCGTAGCGCTTGACGATGCGCACGTCGGCAGGCTTGCCCGGAAGCTGCTTGTAGGTCGAGAAGTAGTGCGACAGCCGATCCATGAGTAGTTCGGGCAGGTCGGACAGGTCCTGGATGTTCTGGTAGTACTGGTCGGCGTCGAGCACGGCCACGATCTTGTCGT
>CBDUBO010000516.1:0-2399 GCA_965365405.1 uncultured Rhodothermales bacterium
GCATCTCCATCTGCTCGAACTCGCGCATCCGGAAGATGAACTGGCGGGCGACGATCTCATTGCGAAACGCCTTGCCGATCTGCGCGATGCCGAAGGGCACGCTCTGGCGCGTCGTTTCGCGGACGTTGTGGAAGTTGACGAAGATACCCTGGGCCGTTTCGGGGCGCAGGTACACTTTGCTCTCACTGTCGGCGGCGGGGCCGACGTGCGTGGAGAACATGAGGTTGAACTGCCGCACGTCCGTCCAGTCGAACGCGCCGCTGTCGGGGCCTTTGATCTCCTCGCCCATGATGAGCGCGTGCAGGGCCTTGGGCATGTCGTCGGCGTTGAGGGCGGCTACGAGCGCTTCCTGCACGCGTTCGGCCTCGGCGTCCTTGCCCTTTTTGCGCAGCTTCTCGATGTGACCTTCGATGAGTTGGTCGGCGCGGTAGCGCATCTTCGACGCCTTGTCGTCGATGAGCGGATCGTTGAAGGCATCCACATGGCCGGAAGCTTTCCAGACGGTCGGGTGCATGAGGATGGCCGCGTCCACGCCCTCCACGTCGCCGCGCCGGTGCACCATGGCGTCCCACCAGCGCGCCTGCACGTTGCGCTTTAGTTCGACGCCGAGCGGGCCGTAGTCGTACGTGGCGGCCAACCCACCGTACACCTCGGACGAGGGGAAGATGAAACCGCGCCGCTTGGCGAGCGAAACGAGCGTGTCGAGCGTGAGGGTCATAGGAAGGGGTGGGTTGTGGGTAGACGGCGCTTGGCGCCCTTGCCGCAGCGTTGCGAAAGGCCATCGCTGCTTACGCGCAGCAGGCGAACGTCTCACGATCTACGCCAGCCCGTCATGCGCCGCAAACTATCGCGCAGCGCGCAGAAAGCGCCAGGGCCGGGAGTGAAAAGCAAATGGCTTTTGCCACAGCCGCGCGCTGCCTCGAAGATTGTTGTAACGCGCCGGGGCCTATTACAACTCTGGCACAGAAGGGGGGAAACGCATTCTTGAGCGCGTTATATGTTGCCCGGCACGACCCTTCCTTTGGGCTTGCGCCACCTCTATGCTTGCACGTCAACCCATCTCCACTTCTGCCCCGCGTATGCAGTTCAAAAACCTGACGGCTCAGCTCGAGTCGCGCTACGGCGAAGGTGCGCGTGAACTGGAGCCGGACCACTGGGTGTTCGAGGTGCCTACGGCCGACCAGCGTTCGCAGGTCGTGCACCTGCTTTTGCGGCAGCGCGAGATGCAGGGGCAGGACGTGTCGCGCATCATCGCCGACAGCCCCATCGGGCCGGTGCCCCAGCGCTACGACTGCGAAAAGCTGCTGCGCCTCAACGCCGACCTGGACGTGGGGGCCATTTGCATCGCTGATTTCCGCAACGAACTCAACGAAGTCGTCAGCTACTTCACGCTGCGCGCCTCGCACCTTGTCCAGACGGCGGACTTCGAGGAGGTCTGGGAGATGGTCGAGAAGGTGGCTGGCGTGGCTGACGCGCTGGAAAAGGACATCTACGCCAGCGACCTCCACTGATTCTCCTCCCTCTATCCCTCTAACTCCATATGTTTCGCGCACTTCGCTACCGCATGAAATATGGGCCCTATCTCCGCAACGAGCAGGGCATCAAGAAATTCGCCGAGCGCGCCCTCGACCAGCTTTTGACGCGTGTCACCAAGCGGTCGGCGTACTACCGCGAGATGAACGAGAACATGCTCGTCGAAAAGGCCAACCTGCGCCTGCGCTCCGCCGAATTGGCGCGGCAGGAGATGCTGGAAGCCAGCGAGTACTTCAGCATCCGCCGCCGCCTTTTCGCCGACCGGGTCGTCATCGTGTTCACGCTGCTCGCCGGCGTGCTGATGGCGTTCTTCTCAGTCACGGCGTTTCTGCAAGCCGTGGACGCGCTCTCGGCCACGGGCCGCTGGATCATCGCCGGGGTATTTGCCGCCGTACTCGTCGGTGGCGGCGCGCTGGCGACAGAGTTCCTCATTGCCGCCCTCATCCCGCGCCGGGTGGACGACAACAGGCGCGAGGAGTTGCCGCGCCAGGGCGTCGCGCTGCTGTGGAGCGTCGTGCTGATCGTCGTGATCTTGGTGCTGCTGGGACTGGCGGAAACGCGCGCCTCGCTCCTGTCGGCACAGACCGGCAGCAGCCTGCTCTATGTCGGTTTCATCCTGCTATCGGCAGCCATGCCGCTCATCGCGGGTGCGTTCCGGTGGGATGCCACGCGCTTCGTGGACGTGTACAGCACCACGCAGGCACACCGCCGCGTCGAAGACCGGCTGGCGCAGATCGACTCGGTGCTGCGCCAGAACGAGGAGTTCGAGAGCAACTTCTACAAGCTCAAGCTGCTCGAAGAGTGGGACGAAGTCAACTCGTTCAAGACGTACAAAGACAACTACAACGAGCGCAAGGGCATCGTCG
>CBDUBO010000517.1:0-2395 GCA_965365405.1 uncultured Rhodothermales bacterium
CTGCTTTTCGACATCACCCCGGCGCAGGTCGAAAAGCTCGAACTGACGGGCGAGGTCACGCGCACGCTCACGATCTACGCGCCCGCGAGCGGTACGGTCGCGAGCAAAAGCGTCGTCGAGGGGATGCAGGCCATGCCGGGGATGACGCTCATGGAGATCGTGGACCTGTCGAGCCTCTGGCTTCAGGTGGCCGTGCCGGAGCAGGAACTGGGCTGGGTGGGCGTCGGCACGCGGGCCGTCGTGAGCCTGGAGAGCCAGCCCGGTGCCGAACTCACGGGCCGCGTCGAGTACGTGTACGACACGCTCGAAAGGGGCACGCGCACGGGCACAGCGCGCGTCGTCGTGGGCAACCCCGGCCTGCGCATCAAGCCGGGGATGTTCGCCACGGCCACGCTCTACGGCGCGCCAAGCGCGGCACATCCCACGGTGCCAGCCGAGGCCGTCATCCGCACTGGCGAAGAAGCCGTCGTCATCCTCGCGCTCGGCGGCGGCCGCTTCCGCCCGCAGGCGGTAACGCTGGGCGCGGAGGGCGAGGGGAGGGTGCAGGTGCTCGAAGGGCTCACGGGCGGCGAGACCGTCGTCACGAGCGCCCAGTTTCTCATCGATTCCGAGGCCCGTCTCGCCGCCGCCGTCGGCGCGATGGCTGGGGCCCAACCACCCGCTGCCGCGCCCGACCCGACGGGCACGGTAGATCACAGCCAGATGAACCACTGATCCCGCTCCCTATGCGCCCACTTCTCGCCCTTGCCCTGCTCATCGCCGCGCCCGCCGCGCTGGCGCAGAAAGACCCCCACGCGCACCACCGCCGCGCCGAGTCCGTGATCGACCGCGCCGACACCACGCGCGTGCCCGCCAGCCTGACGCCCGAAGAAATGGCCGGGTTGCTCGAAGGCCGGGGCATGGGACTCGCCCGCGCGGCCGAGCGCAACCACTATCCCGGCCCGCTCCACGTGCTCGAACTGGCCGACAGCCTCGGGCTCACCGCCGCGCAGCGCGCAGAGGCCGAGCGCCTGCGCGCCGAGATGCTCGCCGAAGCCCGCCTGCTCGGCCGGCAGATCGTGGCGCAGGAACAGGCGCTCGACGCGCTTTTCGCCAGAGGCCGCGCCACGCCTGCCGCCGTCTCCCAGCAGACCGCCAGCCTCGCCGCGTTGCAGGGCCGACTGCGCGCGGCCCACCTCAACGCCCACGTCGCCCTCCGCGGCGTGCTCACCCCGCATCAGGTCGCCGAATACAGCCGGCTCCGCGGATACGCTACAGGCCGATGATCGGCAGGCTCGACGCGGCGCGGACGTTTCGCGTGCGCCTGTCGGATCGATCGCTCACCGACGCATAGACGCGCCCACCCCATGCTCGAACGCCTCATTGAATGGAGCGCCCACAACCGGCTGCTCGTCTTTCTGCTCACCCTCGTGGTGGCGGCCCTCGGCGCGTGGGCCACACTCAACACGCCCGTAGATGCTATCCCCGACCTGAGCGACGTGCAGGTCATCGTCCGCACCGAGTATGCCGGGCAGGGGCCGCAGATCGTCGAGGAGCAGGTGACGTACCCGCTCACGTCGGCGCTCTTGTCCGTGCCGTACGCCAAGACGGTGCGCGGCTATTCGATGTTCGGCACCTCTTTCGTCTACGTCATCTTCGAGGACGGCACCGATATGTACTGGGCGCGCAGCCGCGTGCTCGAATACCTGTCGCAGCTTCAGGATAAGCTGCCGGAGGGCGCGAGCCCGGCCCTCGGACCCGACGCGACGGGCGTGGGCTGGGTCTACATCTACAGCCTGCGCGACACGACGGGCACGTACGACCTGGCCCAACTCCGTTCCATCCAGGATTTCTACCTCAAGTACGAGTTGCAGGCGGTGGATGGGGTGAGCGAAGTCGCCACCGTGGGCGGTTTTCAGAAGCAGTACCAGGTCGTCGTCGATCCGCAAAAGCTGGCGGCCTTTGGCATCCCCATCGGGCAGGTGGGCGCGGCGCTGCGGCGTTCCAACGCAGACGTAGGCGGGCGGCTGCTCGAACTGGGCGAGCGCGAGTTCGTCGTGCGCGGCAAAGGCTACCTGCGCGGCATAGACGACATCCGGGCCGTCGTGCTCAAAGCCGAAGGCGGCACGCCCGTTACCGTGGGCGACGTGGCGACCGTCGGGCTGGGCCCCGACATCCGGCGTGGCATCGCGGACGTGAACGGCGAGGGCGAGGTCGTCGGCGGCATCGTCGTGATGCGCTACGGCGAAAACGCGCAGGCCACGATCGGCCGCGTCAAGGCACGGATCGCCGAACTGGCGTCCGGCTTGCCGCCGGGCGTCGAAGTCGTGACGGAATACGACCGCAGCGCGCTGATCGGGCGGGCGGTGAACACGCTCACGACGAAGATCTGGGAGGAGATGCTCGTCGTCGCGCT
>CBDUBO010000518.1:0-2387 GCA_965365405.1 uncultured Rhodothermales bacterium
CGATGCGGCTGAGCTTGCTCAGGTCGGACAGCGACGTGACGCCGGCCACGAGCGACGCCAGGATGAGCGGGATGGCGATGAGCTTGAGCAGGTTGACGAAGATCGTCCCGAACGGAGCCACCCAGTTTCTCACGAAACCACCCCACCCCATCTGGACGGCGAATAGCCCGAAAAGCAGGCCCAGCACGAGGCCCATGATGATCTGCCAGTGCAGCTTGCGGTACCAGGGCATCTCGGCGGTGAAGGGTAAAGCGTGAAAGGTGAAGCGCGAAGAGGAACCAGGAGGGGGCGCGTCGGGGCCGTACGGGAAGTTGCTCCGCGCTGCCCTGCTCTCCTATTTGCTCAAAGGTAACCTGCGGCGCGTGCCAGTACCAACGCGAGCCCCGCCCCACTCAGCGTGCACACCAGGTTGACCCGGTCGTTGTTTAAAAGCCGCAGGCCGCGCACGAGCGTATTAGGCTGCCCCCCCGTGGTGGTGCGCTCGGTGGGGGCGCCCGTGTGGGCGTCACGATACCGGGCCTGGAAGGTCGCCCCCAGCAGGCTGTCCACGAGGGCACCGGCTACACCGCTGCCCACGATCACCACGGCGGCCCCGGCCTCCGCGACGGCGGCAAAGACGGCAGCCCCCAGCGCCCACACCACGGCGGCACCCGCGCCGGACGCCAGCAGCCCCACGGCACTCACCGCGCCGGACGTACCCGCTGGCACGCGGCGGCCCGTCGTGACCAGGCGCGGCGTGCCGCCCGCGAGCGTGCCGATCTCGGTGGCCCACGTGTCGGCGGCAGCAGCCCCGAGCGCGCCCAGGTACGCCCAAAGCCACGGCCCGGTGGGCCACAGGGCGTGCCCGATCAGACACAGCCACGCCGCGCCGCCGTTGGCCAACACCTGCCCGGCATCGCGGCGGCTCCCCTTCTCGCTCACCTCTGCAAGCCGCGCGGCGCGCCCACGCCCCAGCTTCGAGAGCAGGCTCGAAAACACGAAAAAGCCGACGGCAGGCACCGCCCAGCGCCAGCCGCCCAGCGCCACGATAGAAGCCCCGAACGCGCCGCCCGCCACCGCACCGGAAGCCGATAACCAGCGCAGCCGGTAGGCCGACACCCCGAAAAGGACGCCCAGCGCGAAAGCGGCAGAGAGTGTAGTCATACGGACTCGGTGAGCAGGCTATACCATGTCCAGACACGCCTGAGCCCGTACCCGGCCTGCTGCCTCGATGTGAGGCAGGGGCCTGCCCTTACAGACATGACTCTGCGTGTTGTGCCCGCGGCGCGCCAAACCCTATCGCATGGCTATGCCGGGTTGCAGCAAGTCCTGGACGATGCCCTCGAAAAAGCTGTACGACCGCGCGCCTACCTCTACGTAGTGCAGCGTGCCCTCGCGGTCTATCACGTAGGAAACGGGGCGGAACGCAATGCCGTGCCGGTATACGTCTGCGACGGGCTCGCCGGGCTCCAGGTACGCCACAGCCACCGAAGGCGGCAGGGCGTCAAAGTCGCGCAGCACCTCGGGAGGCTCATCCGAGAGGGCGACCACTTGCAGGCCGAGCGGGCCGTAATCCTGCTGCAACCGTTCGAGGATGGGCAGTTCTTCCAGGCACGGCCCGCACCACGTCGCCCAGAAGTTGACCAGCACCACGCGGCCCCGCAGCGCGCCCAGCGACGCCTCGCGGTCGCCGGCGAGCAGCCGGAACGGCAAGTCGGGGGCCGGCTTGCCCACCGCGTCCTGCCCCACCTGCGGCACGGCCTGCCCGAACTCTTCCAGAGCAAGCGGCGCAGGGCGGGTGAGCGCGCGCGCCAGCAGCACTACGGCGGCGCTCGTGCACAGCAGCGCGATGCTCAGCACCACGCCTGCCCAGCCTGTCGCGTCGCGCGGTCGTCCCTGCCGCAGCAGCAGCACCAGAAACGTCCCTGCCGCGAGGGCCAGCAGGGCAGCAAAAGCGTAGTAGAGCATGGATATCAAGAACAGGGGCGGACGCCGTCGCCAGCCTCCGCCCCCTTTAGACAGTCACGAGCCGCAGGATTGCACGTCGCTGAGCCTTACAAGTCTATCAGCAGCGAGAAGCGCAGCGTGTTCGCCAGCGGGTTGTTCTCTTCGAGCGCGTAGATGTAGGAGAAGTCCACCCCGACGATGTTGTAGCGGATGCCCGCACCCAGCGTCACGAACTCGCGGTTGCCGTTGTAGGGGTTCTCGTAAAAATAGCCCGCCCGCAGCGCGAACAGCTTGTTGTACCAGTACTCGGCCCCGGCTCCGATGACGAGCTGCTGGAGGGCGCTCAGCGTGCGCGGGTCGTCCTCGGCACCGGGGTTAAGGTCCACGGTGATGGGCGACCACGCGCTGAAGATGGCTTTGTAGAACGGATCCACGGTGCGCGAGACGACGCTGTCGGCCTC
>CBDUBO010000519.1:0-2378 GCA_965365405.1 uncultured Rhodothermales bacterium
GTGGGCGCTGGCGGCGCGGTGGCCGGCAGCCGCGCGGCGGGCCGGCGCGAGCCTGCTCGGGGGGGCGGCTATGCTGGGTCAGGGAAAGGTGCTCGACACGCTGGGCCTGCTCGCGCCGCCGCGCTACCGTATGCGCCGCCCCGCCGAGAAAGCGGCCAAGCTCGCGCGCGTGCTCGGCGCCGCCTCGCCAGACGAGGTCTATGACCGCCTCGTGACCACATGGCCAGAGCCCGAAAAAGCGGTCGTCGGGAGTCCGTCCGGTCGCCTGCCGGTGCCCCACGTCTCGGGGGCCGGCTTTGCCGAGCAGATGATGTACCGCGACGCGATGACGTACCTGCCGGACGACATCCTGACCAAGGTGGACCGCGCCAGCATGGCCGTCAGCCTCGAAGCGCGCGTGCCCCTGCTCGACCACCGTGTCGTGGCCTTCGCCTGGCGGCTGCCCATGCATTTCAAAATCCGCGACGGCGTGCAGAAGTGGCTGCTGCGCCAGGTGCTGTACCGCCACGTGCCCGCCGCGCTGATCGAGCGGCCCAAGAACGGTTTCGGCCTGCCCCTCGGGCCGTTCCTGCGTGGCCCGCTGCGCGCCTGGGCCAGTGAACTGCTGGCCCCCGACCGGCTCCGTGCAGAAGGAATTTTCGTGCCCGAAGAGGTGCAGCGCCGCTGGCAAGCCCACCTGGCTGGCCGCAACGAGGAGCACGCGCTGTGGAACGTGCTCATGTTCCAGGCCTGGTACGCGGCAGCGCGGGAAGACCTCGCTCAGCAGACCGGATGATGCCAGCCATGCTTTTTCGCCCCCTTGCGGCATGACCTACAGGGACGACCCTCGCCTCGATTCCGCGCAGCGCGTGCGACTCGTGCACGTCTGCACGGTGCCCATGACCCTCATGTTTTTCCAGGGGCAGGTGCAGTTCATGAAAAGGCACGGTTTCGACATCAGCATGGTGTCTGCACCGGGCCCCGAACTCGATGCGTTCGGCGCGCAGCACGAGGTGCACACCTGGCCTGTACCCATGCGCCGTCAGATTGCGCCGCTGGAGGACGTGCGGACCGTGCGCACGCTGGCCGCGTGGCTGCGCAGCTTTCGCCCGCCCATCGTGCATGGCCACACCCCCAAAGGGGGCCTCGTCGCCATGATCGCGTCGTGGCTGGCACGGGTGCCCGTCCGCATCTACCACGTGCGCGGGATCCCGTTCGATACGGCGGAGGGGTGGCAACGCCGGCTCCTGCGCACTACCGAGCGCGTTTCATGCACGCTGGCCACGCACGTGCTGTGCAACAGCGCTTCCAACCGCGAAACGCTTATCGAGGAGGGCATCTGTCCGCCCGAAAAAATCCAGATGCTGGCGCACGGCAGCAGCAACGGGGTGGATGCCGAGCAGCGCTTCAACCCGCAGCACTACAGTGTGGCCGATCAGACCGCGCTGCGGGCGCGACTGGACATTCCTCCCGAGGCGCGCGTGTGCGGCTTCATCGGGCGGCTCGTGCGCGACAAAGGCATCGTCGAACTCGTAGAAGCGTGGCAGCACCTGCGTGGCGCGTTCCCGGATTTGCACCTGCTGCTGGTGGGGCCGTTCGAAGCGCGCAACGCCGTGCCCCCCGAAGTACGGGCCGTGCTCGAACAGGACGCCCGCGTCCACCTGACGGGCATGGTGGAAGACGCCGCGCCGTACTACCCGCTTTTCGACGTGCTCGCCTTCCCGTCTCACCGCGAGGGGTTTCCCAACGTGCTGCTCGAAGCAGCGGCTATGAACGTGCCCATCGTGGCCGCGCGTGCCTCGGGAAGCGTGGATGCCGTGGTGGATGGCGTCACCGGCACGCTCGTGCCCGTGGGCGATGCGGAATCGCTTGCCGGGGCGGTGGCGCGCTACCTGAACGACGCCGCGCTGCGTGCGGCGCACACCACCGCCGCGCGGGAGCGGGTGCTGACCTCCTTCCAGCCGGCATCCATCTGGCAGGCCCTTCTCGAAGTTTATCAGCAGGCGTTGCAGGAGGCGGGCCTGAACCTGCCCACCCCGAGCGGAGCGCCATGACGAAACGCTTGTTTGACGTGCTGGTGACGGGGCTCTCGGTGCCGCTGTGGCTCCCGCTGCTCGGTGCCGTGGCCCTGCTCGTGCGGCGCAACCTGGGCACCCCCGTCGTCTTCAGGCAGACGCGGCCCGGCCTCCACGGGCGGCCCTTCACGCTCTACAAGTTTCGCACGATGACGGACGCACGCGACGGCGAGGGCCACCTCCTGCCGGACGCCGAGCGTTTGCCGCCGTTTGGACGCTTCCTGCGATCGACGAGTCTGGACGAGCTGCCTGAACTCTGGAACGTGCTGCGCGGCGACATGAGCCTCGTCGGCCCGCGCCCGCTCCTGATGCAGTACCTCGACC
>CBDUBO010000520.1:0-2375 GCA_965365405.1 uncultured Rhodothermales bacterium
TGGGCGAGAAAAAGACGCAGGAGCGCATCATGGGCCTGCTCACGACGGGCAAGCCTGTGCGGAATTGACCTCGTAGGGGTGCAATTAACTGTGCCCCTACCGCCATCAGACATACAGAAAAATGCAATCCAACAACGCCTATATCGTCTCCATCGCCCGCACCGCCGTGGGCAAGGCCGGGCGCGGCGCGCTGCGCTACGAGCGGCCCGAAAACATGGGCGCGCGCGCCGTCGAGGAAGCCGTGCGCCGCGTCGAGGGGCTGGCCCCTGAAAACGTGGACGACGTGCTCATGGGCTGCGCCTTTCCCGAAGGGCCGCAGGGCATGAACATGGGCCGCATCATCGCCCAGAAGGCTGCCCTGCCCGAAACCGTGCCCGGTGCCACCATCAACCGGTTCTGCTCGTCCGGTTTGCAGAGCATCGTCATGGCCTCGCAGAGTATCGCATCTGGCTACGCTGATGTCGTGGTGGCGGGCGGCACGGAGAGTATGAGCCTGGTGCCCATGAGCGGCTTTTTCTTCCAGCCCGACCCCGCCACGGTCGTGGACAACCCCGAGGTGTACGTCTCGATGGGCATCACGGCGGAGAACGTGGCGGCCAAGTACAACGTGAGCCGCGAGGAGCAGGACGCTTTCGCGCTGCGCTCGCACCAGCGCGCCCTCGACGCCATCGAGAACGGTCGCTTCAGCGACGAAACGTTCGCGCTCGAAGTGGAACAAACGGTTTATGAAGGTGGAAAAGCTGCCACGCGGCAGTTCACCTTCAGCACCGACGAAGGCCCGCGCGCGGACACGAGCCTGGAAGCGCTGGCGAAGCTGCGGCCCGCGTTTCGCGTGGGCGGCACGGTCACGGCGGGCAACGCCTCGCAGACGAGCGACGGCGCGGCGGCGGCCGTCGTGATGAGCGAGAGCGCGATGCGCGAACTGGGGGCCGAGCCCTTGGGGCGCGTCGTGGGCTTTGCCCTGGCTGGTGTGCCACCCGAACTGATGGGCATCGGCCCCATCGGCGCCATCGAAAAGGTGCTCCGGCAGACCGGGCTGAGCCGCGACGACATCGGCCTCGTCGAACTCAACGAGGCGTTTGCCGCACAGGCCTTGGCCGTGATCCGCGAGACGGGCTTTTCGGAAGACATCGTCAACGTAAACGGCGGCGCGATTGCGCTGGGCCACCCCCTCGGCTGCACGGGTGCCAAGCTCACGGCCACGCTGCTCTACGAGATGGCGCGGCGCGGCACGCGCTACGGCATCTGCACGATGTGTGTGGGCGGCGGCATGGGCGCGGCCGCCGTGATCGAAAACCTGCGGGTGTGACCCAGAATTACCCTTTGTAGGGGCGCAATTAATTGCGCCCCTACCGCCACAAAACACTTCCGTGTCGTCATGAAAAAAACCCTTCTCCTCACCGGCGCGGCCGCCGCGCTTGTCGGCATTCCGGCGCTGCGCCGCCCCACGCTCAGCCGGGGCGTCATGACAGCCATGAACAAGCTCGGCTTTTTGCCCACCATCTCGCCGACCGAGAAAACCGCCATCGAGGCGGGCAACGTGTGGGTGGACGGCGACCTGTTTTCGGGACGCCCCGACTTTGCCAAGCTGTTGGCCGAAGCCTACCCCGACCTCGACGCCGAGGAACAGGCCTTTCTCGACGGGCCGTGTGAGGAAATCTGCCGCATGGTCAGCGACTGGGACGTGCACCAGCGGCGCGACCTGCCGCCCGAAGCGTGGGACTTTCTCAAAAAGCACCGCTTTTTCGGCATGATCATTCCCAAGGAGTACGGCGGGCTTGGCTTCGGCGCGAGCGCCAACAGCGCCGTCGTGGCCAAGCTGGCGGCACGCTCGTACGTGCTCGGCATCACTGTCATGGTGCCCAACTCGCTCGGCCCCGCCGAACTGCTCATCCACTACGGCACCCAGGCGCAGCGCGATCACTACCTGCCGCGCCTGGCCGTGGGCGAAGAAGTGCCGTGCTTTGCCCTCACCGAACCCAGCGCCGGCTCCGACGCGGGCGGCATCCAGTCGCACGGCGAAGTCTTCCGGGGCGACGACGGCCGGCTGATGCTGCGCCTGAACTGGCAGAAGCGCTACATCACCCTCGCCTCCGTCTCCACCGTGCTCGGCCTCGCCTTCAAGCTGCGCGACCCGCAGGGGCTGCTGGGCGGCGCAAAAGACCTCGGCATCTCGTGCGCACTCATCCCCACCCAAGCGCCCGGCGTGGACGTGGGTCAGCGCCACGATCCGCTCGGCGTGCCGTTTTACAACAGCCCGACAGAAGGGCACGACGTGGTGGTGCCGCTCGACGAGGCGCTTATCGGCGGGCGCGAGGGCGCGGGGCGCGGCTGGCGGATGCTCATGGAATGCCTGGCCGCCGGGCGCGGCATCT
>CBDUBO010000521.1:0-2367 GCA_965365405.1 uncultured Rhodothermales bacterium
CGCGGTTGATGCCGCGCACCTCGTTGACGATGCGGTTGGAGACGTGGGCGAGAAACTCGTAGGGCAGGTGTGCCCAGTCGGCGGTCATGCCGTCCACGCTGGTCACGGCGCGCAGCGCGCACACGTTCTCGTAGGTGCGGTAGTCGCCCATCACGCCCACGCTCTGCACGGGCAGGAGCACGGCAAACGCCTGCCACACCTGATCGTAGAGCCCCTTGTCGCGCAGTTCGGAGATGAAGATGTGGTCGGCCTCCTGCAAAAGCGCCACGCTCTCCCGCGTCACGGGGCCCAGAATGCGGATGGCGAGGCCGGGGCCGGGAAACGGGTGCCGCTCCACGATGCGCTCGGGCACGCCGAGCAGCCGCCCGATCTCGCGCACCTCGTCCTTGAACAGCTCGCGGAAAGGTTCGAGCACCTGCAAGCGCATCGTCTCGGGCAGCCCGCCCACGTTGTGGTGCGTCTTGATGGTGGCCGACGGGCCTTTGAACGACACGCTCTCGATCACGTCGGGGTAGAGCGTGCCCTGCGCCAGAAAATCGGGCCGGTGCCCGATCTCCTTTTCGATGCGCTGCGTGGCTTCCTCGAACACCTCGACAAACGTGCCCCCGATGATCTTACGCTTCTTTTCCGGGTCTTCGACGCCCGCCAAGCGGTCGAGAAACAGGTCGGTGGCGTCTACGGCTTCGAGGCGGATGTGGTAATGGTCGCGGAAGGTCTGCTGCACCTGCTCGTACTCGCCTTTGCGCAACACGCCGTTGTGGACGAAGATGCACGTGAGCTGGTCGCCCAGCGCCTCGTGGAGCAACACCGCGGCCACGCTCGAATCCACGCCGCCCGACAGGCCGAGGATGACGTGCCCTTCGCCCACCGTTTCGCGGACTTCGCGGATTTTCTCCTCGACAAATGCCGCGGGCGTCCAGTCGCCGCGGCAACCGCACACGTTCAGAGCGAAGTTGGCCAGCAGCCTTTTGCCGCCGGGCGTGTGGACGACTTCGGGGTGGAACTGCACGCCGAAGTGCGGCGCGGCGTCCGAGCGCACGGCAGCAATGGGCGCGTTGTCCGTCCGGGCGATGATGCGGTAGCCGGCGGGCAGCTTGGTGAGGTGGTCACCGTGGCTCATCCAGACAGGTGCGCCCGATTCGAAGCCTTCCAGCAGCGGATCTGCGGCGTCCTCGACGAGGACGTGCGCCCGCCCGAACTCTCGGCGCGCGGCCCGCCCCACCTCCCCGCCCTGGGCGTAGGCCATCGCCTGAAGGCCGTAGCAGATGCCCAGAATGGGCAGCGGCGTGCCGTCGGCGCGTTTCATATCCAGAAAAGTGGCTGGCAGTTGGGGCGCGCCCTCGTCGTACACCGAGCACGGCCCGCCGGACAGAATCAGGCCCTTCGGCTCCATCGCCGCCACCTCGTCCGGGCTGATCGTGCACGGGTGAATCTCCGAGTACACGCCTGCCTCGCGCACGCGCCGGGCAATAAGCTGGGTGTACTGCGAGCCGTAGTCGAGGATAATGAGGGTTTCGTGCATGGGTGCGCGGGGGCCTGAGGAGGGCGGCAGGTTATGCAAAAAAGAGCGGCCGGTGCCACGCCCGGCCGCTCTTCACAGTTGTCGCATCAATCCAAAATTAGCCCACCATCTCGCCGTAGGCGTCGGCGCGCATGAGGCCTTCGAGCGCGGAGGGGTCGGACAGTTCCATCTTCACCATCCAGCCCGCGCCGTACGGGTCTTCGTTGACGGCCTCCGGGTTGGCTTCCAGCGCGCCGTTCGTCTCGACGATTTTGCCTGCGACGGGCGCGAACAACTCGGAAACGGTTTTGACGGCTTCAACAGAGCCGAACACAGCCTCGGCCTCGATCTCGGTGCCAGGCTCGTTCAACTCGACGAATACGATGTCGCCCAGCTCGCGGGCGGCAAAGGCGGTGATGCCCACCGTGGCCGTGGTGCCGTCGGCGTCCACGCGCACCCACTCGTGGTCTTTGGTGTAGTAGAGGTCGTCGGGGAAGTCCATGGTAGAAAGGGGACGTGGGGATTGGGGATGTGGGGACGTGGGGTAGAGACAGGGACTGCGGTGGAAGCCGGAACCACGACCAGTCCCCATGTCACTACGTTCCCATGTCCCTCAACTCAAACGATTCCAGAAACTTGGTGTCAAAGTCGCCCGCCACGAAGCGCGGGTCGCGCAGGAGTTGCTGGTGAAACGGCACGGTGGTGTGGACGCCTTCTACAACAAACTCGTCGAGGGCGCGCAGCATTTTGCTGATGGCCCGCTCGCGCGTTTCGGCGCGCACGATGAGCTTGGCCAGCAGGGAGTCGTAATACTGCGGGATGCGGTAGCCCGCGTAGGCGTGCGTATCCACGCGCACGCCGCGCCC
>CBDUBO010000522.1:0-2367 GCA_965365405.1 uncultured Rhodothermales bacterium
CGCAATCCTCCCAACGCGCCACTCCTCCGACCCCGCCAGCCACACCTCCCCCGCCCCGCCTGGACGGGCCGCCCGGCGTGGTGCTCGAACGCCTGCGCGACCGCATCCACGACGTGGTGCGCGAGATTGACGCGCTCAGGCAGGAGAACGCGCGCCTGAGCCAGCAAGTCGCGGCGCTCCAGGAAGCGACGGAAGGCGCCGCCAACCCTGCCCTGCTGCGCCTGGACGAGCCGCCCGAGGCGCTGCGCTCCCGGATCGAAGGCTTCGTGCAGGCCCTCGACGCCTACCTGGAAGAACAGGAGCACTGACCGATGGACCAATCGCTGCGCGTGCGCCTACTGGGGCGCGAGTTGACGCTGCGCGTCGCCGGCGAGGACGAAGCCCTCGTCCGCGAGGCCGCCGCGCTGGCAGAGGCACGCCTGCAAGCCTTTCGGCAAGCGTTCCCCACCCAGCCCGAGCTTACGGCAGCCCTCATCGTGACGCTGGAGATGGCCCAGGAACTGGTGGCCGCCAAAGAGGAGCGCACGCGCTACGACATGCGCCTGTCCGACGCACTCGTCTCGCTTGACCTCGAACTCGCTGCCGCCCTTGCTCGCGACGCTTTGGCAGAGGAACAGCCGAACCGCGGCGCGATATAACCGCCGTCGCCTTTCGGGGCGGCTTTGCGCGGGGAGCGTGGCGACACCATATGAGAACTGTACCCTTATGGTACGGGGAGCCATCCTTCGGATCGGACGGCAGGCTCCAGCCCGCAAGGGCCCGGCCCCTCGGGGCTGGCCGGAGAAGCTGGAAAAATCTGAGCGGCTCCCACTGTGATAATGAAGCTAGTTCTTCATATCCGACGCCACCCTCTCTCGCGCGCTTTTTCTCACGCCCCGGCCAGGCTTTCGGACGTAGGCTCCGAGCCTGCCGGGGTGTTTCCATATTCCGTCCCGCGTGCAGGCGTGCCTGCCGCGTGCTCGCCCCCAATCCCTCATGTCCACACCGCTGGCCCTCGCCCTGGGGGTCGTTGCCGCCGTCGCTGCTTACTTTCTCGGCCTCTATCTCGAAAAAAAGCGCAGTCAGCAGAACCAACGTCGTCTAACGGAACAGGCGCAGGCAGAGGCCGCCCGGCTCGTGGCCGAGGCGCGAGACGAAGCTGAGCGCCAGCGCGCCGGGGTGATGCGCGACCTGGAAAGCCACCGGCAGCAGGTACGCGACGAGGTCGAGGCGGAGATGGATGAGGAGCGCCGCACGCTGCGCCAGCAGCGCAAACGCACCGAGCAGCGGCACGAGCAGCTTCAGCAGCGCGCCCGCCGCCTCAACGACCGCGAGGCCCTGCTCCAGCAGGCTGCCGACACGCTCGACACGCTGCGCCGCGAAACCGAGACGATCCAGCAGCGCGCCGTGCAGCTCCAGCAGTCCGCCGAGACGCTCCACCGCGACGCCCAGCGCCAGGCCGCCGATTTCACGCGCCGCGCGCAGGAGACGGAGGCCGCACAGAGCCGCCTCGCTGCCGAACAGCAGCGCCTGGACGAACTGATGCAGACGCACGCCCGCAAGCTCGAACAGATCTCCGGCCTGACGCAGCGCGAAGCCCGCGAACAGCTCATCGAGCAGATGACGGAGCAGGCCCGCCTCGACGCCGCCGCCACCATCAAAGAAGTGCGCGACGAGGCCAAGCTGCGCGCCGCCCGCGAGGCGCGTCAGGTGATTCTCACCACCATCCAGCGCACCGCTGCCTCGCACGCCATCGAGAACACCGTGTCGGTCGTCAACATCCCCAGTGACGAGATGAAGGGCCGCATCATCGGGCGCGAGGGGCGCAACATCCGCGCCTTCGAGTCCGTCACGGGCATCGAAGTCATCGTGGACGATACGCCTGAGGCGGTCATTCTGTCGGGCTTCGACCCCGTGCGCCGTGAAATCGCCCGGCTCTCGCTCAACCGGCTCATCCAGGACGGGCGCATCCATCCCACGCGCATCGAGGAAGTCGTGGAGAAAGTGCGCGCCGAAATCGAGGAAGAACTCGTCGAGACGGGCGAGCGGACGGTGATCGAACTCAACCTGCACGGTATCCACCCCGACCTGATCCGCATGATTGGGCGCATGAAGTACCGCACGAGCTACGGGCAGAACCTGCTCTCGCACTCGATCGAAACGGCGCGTCTGTCTTCCATCATGGCCTCCGAGCTGGGTCTGGATGCCGCCCGCGCCCGCCGCGCCGGCCTGTTGCACGACGTGGGCAAGGTGGTCGAGGAAGAGCTTGAGCACCCCCACGCCATCGTGGGCATGGAGTTGTGCCGCCGCTACAAAGAGCACCCGGACGTGCTCAACGCCATCGGCGCGCACCACGACGAGATCGAGATGACGACGATGATCGCGCCC
>CBDUBO010000523.1:0-2365 GCA_965365405.1 uncultured Rhodothermales bacterium
TTGAAGACGCGCACGGCGCACACCTTGTATTCGGGGATTTTCGAGATCGGGTCCTGCGCCGAGATGGTGAGCTGGTTGGCGCTTTTGCGCCCCGCCCAGTGGTAAGGGATAAAGATGGTGTCGGGCCGAATCGTCTTGACCACGCTTGCGCGCAGCGTGCAGTTGCCACGCCGGCTCTCCGCCGTCGCCCAGTCGCCGTCTTTGATGCCGAGCGTTTCGGCAAGCTGCGGGTGCATCTCGATGCGGGGCTCCGGGTAGTGATCCACGAGCGGGCCGATGCGGCGCGTCTGGTTGCCCGAGAGAAACTGGCTCACCACGCGCCCCGTCGTGAGAATGACCGGATACGCCTCGTCCACGTCCTCGGCGGGGCCGGTGTAGGGCGTCACGTTGAAGCGCGCCTTGCCGTCGGGGAAGTAGAACGGTCCGGCGCCCCTGGCGATCGGGTTCCACGAACCCGGCTCGAACAGCCGCACCGTGCCCTGCGGGCCGGGCATCGTTTCCCCCTCCGGCACCTCGCTCGGGCACGGCCAGAACACGCCGTAATTGTCCTCGACGCGCTCCCACGTGATGCCCGAGTAGTCGTTCGTATGGCCCTTCGAAGCCACACGCAGCTCCTCGAACATCTCGCGCGGGCCGCTGAAGCTCACGCCCTCGGGCCGCCCCAGCGCCTTCGCGATGTCCTGGATAATCACCCAGTCGCGCCGGGCCTCGCCGGGCGGCGCAACGGCCGGGTTGATCTTGATGACGCGGCCTTCAAGCTGCGTCACCGTGCCCTCGTCCTCTTCCTGAAGCGATCCCGGCAGCACCACGTCGGCGTAGCGGGCGGTTTCGTTGAGGAAGAAGTCGATGGCGACGTAGAACTCCAGCTTTTCGAGCGCCTGCCGGACGAAGTTGTTGTCGGGCAGGGACACGACGGGGTTGAAGCAGAGCGAAAGCAGCCCCTTGATCTCGCCCCGGTCGATCTTGCGGATGATCTCGTAGGCGTCCACGCCGGGCTGCGGCAGGTCGTCGGGGTTCATGCCCCACACGCCCGCCACGTAGGCGCGGTGCTCGGGGTTGCCCAGGTCGCGCCCGCCCGGAAGCTGGTCGCACTTCTGGCCGTGCTCGCGCCCGCCCTGTCCGTTGGCCTGCCCGGTGATGGTGCCGTAGCCGCAGAACGGGCGCCCGATGCGGCCCGAGGCCAGCACGATGTTGATGGCGCTCATCACGTTCTGCACGCCGCTCGTGTGGTGCTCGATGCCGCGCGCGTGCATCAGAAAGCTCGTCTTTGCCTGTCCCCACCACTCGGCCGCCTGCTCGATGGATTTCCGCGCGATGCCCGTGACTTCAGCGGTCTTCTGCGGCGTCCAGCTTTTGACTTCTTCGGCCACTTTCTCGAAGCCCACCGTGTGGTTTTCGATAAAGGCGTGGTCGAGCCAGTCGTTTTCGATCATCAGGTGGAGGATGCCGTTGAAAAGCGCCGTGTCGCGCCCCGGCTTGACGGGCAGGAACAGGTCGCACGTGCGCGCAATGGGCGTGATGCGCGGGTCGGCGACGATGATTTTCGCGCCGCGTTCGCGCGCCTGCCACACGTAGTTGGTGGTGATGGGCGCGCACTCGGCCACGTTGGCCCCGCTGATCCAGACGACGTCGGCCCCCAGGATGTCGCTCCACGGGTTGGCGGCGCGGTCCACGCCGAAGGCCTTTTTGTTGCCCGCCGCCGCGCTCACCATGCAAAGCCGCCCGTTGTAGTCGATGTTGGAGGTGCGCAGGCACATGTGGGCGAATTTGCCCATCAGGTACGTCTTCTCCGTCGTCAGGCTCGCGCCGGAGAGCAGGCCGAAGGCGTCGCGCCCGTAGTCGCGCTGGATGCGCTCGATCTCCCCGGCCACGCGGCGGATGGCCTCGTCGTAGCCCATCTCGGAAAAGCCGCCGGGCGCGCTCGGGTCTTTTTTGTAGGCGTGGAGCAGGCGGTCGGGGTGACTTTGCTGGAGATAGCGCTTGATGCCCTTGGGGCACATCATGCCCCGGTTGAAGGGGAAGTCGTACCACGGCTCGACGCCCACGACGGTGTCGTCCTTGACCTTGAGCTGCATACCGCACTGCTGGCCGCAGAAGCAGCAGTGCGTCTTGACGTAACGGTCGGGCTCGACGCCCGTGTCCACGCGCACGTCGGCGGCATAGGCGCGGTACGGCCCGAACTTTTTGATGGCGTCGAGGTCGAGGCCGGGGGTGGGCGTGGTGGATTCGTTCATGGAATCAGAGCTGTACCCTGAGCGGTCAGGGGTGGTCGGTCAGGCGCGTTCTGCTGCGGAGCGAGAAAAGGCGAAGTCCGTCGTGGGTGCGGCATCGTCACGGGTGGAAGTTCTCGGCGTCCTCGATTCCC
>CBDUBO010000524.1:0-2363 GCA_965365405.1 uncultured Rhodothermales bacterium
TCGCAGATCGACGTGCGCCCCGTGCGCGACTTCGACGCGTACCTCGAGCGCCGCATGGAGTTCAAGATCGTCAAGCTCAACCCGGCCAACGAGAACATCGTCGTTTCGCACAAGGCGCTCATCGAGCGCGACCTGCAGGAGCAGCGCGAGAGCATCCTGGAAACGATGGAGCCCGGCCAGATTCTGGAAGGCACGGTCAAGAACATCACCGACTTCGGCGTCTTCGTCGACTTGGGCGGTGTGGACGGCCTGCTGCACATCACTGACCTGTCGTGGGGCCGCGTGTCGCACCCCAGCGAAGTGGTGCAGGTGGAAGACAAGCTCAACGTGGTCGTGCTCGACTACGACAAGGAGCGCCAGCGCATCTCGCTGGGCCTCAAGCAGCTCCAGGAGCACCCGTGGGACGCCATCCACGACCAGTTTGCACCCGGCCAGGTGGTGCAGGGCAAGGTGGTTTCGATCACCGACTACGGCGCGTTTGTCGAACTCGACAAGGGCATCGAAGGACTCGTGCACATCTCCGAGATGTCGTGGACGGAGCACGTCAAGCACCCGAGCCAGGTCGTGTCGCTCGGCCAGATGGTCGAGGTCAAGATCCTCAACATCGACGACGACTCGAAGAAGATCTCCCTCGGCATGAAGCAGCTTCAGCCGGATCCGTGGGAGGGCATCGCTGCCCGCTACCCGGTGGGGACGGTGCTGCGCGGCAAGGTGCGCAACATCACCGCGTTCGGCGTTTTCGTCGAGATCGAGAACGGCATCGACGGCCTCGTGCACATCTCCGACCTGTCGTGGACGAAGAAGGTGCGCCACCCCGGCGAAGTGGTCAAGAAGGGCCAGGAGCTGGACGTGGTCGTGCTGGGCATCGACGAGAAGAACCGTCGCATCTCGCTCGGCCACAAGCAGGTCGAGACGAACCCGTGGAATACGTTTGCCAACGTCTATACCGAAGGCAGCGACCACGAGGCGACCGTTCAGCGCGTGCTCGAAGCGGGCGTCGTCGTAGACCTTCCGCTCGACGTGGAGGGTTTCATCCCTGCCGGCGAGTTGAAGAAGAACGGCCACCCGGCCGACGGCTACCGCGAGGGTCAGCAGCTGACCGACCTGCGCGTCATCCGCTTCGACTCGAACAACAAGGAGATCATCCTGTCCGAGACGGCCAAGGAGCGTGAAGGTGAGCGCACGGTGCGCCAGCAGGAGATGAGCGAGCGCCGCGAGGAGCGCACGCGCGAGCGCCGCGAGGTGCAGCAGTACGTGCAGCAGGCCAACACAGGCCCGGCCACGCTGGGCGAACTGAGCGGCCTGGCGCAGCTCAAGGCGCAGATGGAAGCCGCCGAGCAGGCAGCCGAGTCGAACCCGCCTGCCGACAAGGGCGCTGCGGCGGCTGACACAAACGTGCAGCCCGACGTAGACACCGACGCGGTGGCGGACGAAGCCGAGGGCACGAAGCCCGTCACGGCGATGGAGGAGCAGGACTCGGTGGCGGAGAACGAAGCCTTCATTCACCCCGGCGACGCGACGGAAACGCTCGTGACGACGGACGACGTGAAGGAGAACGCTGCCGATGCAGAGGGGGAAGAGGAAACAGACGAGGAAGAGCAGGCCTGATCCTGCGTGTGTCTTAATTGGGGCGGCCTTCTTAGCAGGAGGCCGCCCCTTTTGGTTAACATCGCCCTACCCGCCGTAGCCTACTCGCCCCCAATGGAACCCTACGTCAACCAGGCCAGCAACTCGGTCACGCTCCGCGTGCGGCTGCTCAACCGCCCCGGCACGCTCGCCCGCCTCACCCACACCATCGGGATGCAGGGGGCCAACATCGGAGCCATCGACCTCGTCGAAGCCGAAGCCGAAACCGTCACGCGCGATGTGACGCTCTATCTCAGAAAGCTCGACGGCTTGGAGAGCCTGCTCGAAGAACTCCGCGCGCTCGACGGTATCGAGATTCTGAGCACGTCCGACCGCACGTTCATTTTGCACGGCGGTGGCAAGCTCGAAGTCGTCTCACGGATGCGCATTCGCACGCGCGACCAGCTTTCAATGGCCTACACGCCCGGCGTGGCTCGCGTGTGCATGGCCATCCACGACAGCCCCGAGCGCGTGTTCGACCTGACGATCAAGGCCAACACCGTCGCCGTTGTGACGGATGGTACGGCCGTGCTCGGACTGGGCGACATTGGACCCGAAGCGGCCATGCCTGTCATGGAAGGCAAGGCGCAGCTTTTCAAGGAGTTTGCCGGCGTCAACGCGTTTCCCATCTGCCTGGCCACCAAAAGCGTGGACGAGATCGTGGCGGCGGTCAAGCACATCGCGCCCGGCTTCGGCGGCATCAACCTCGAAGACATCGCCGCGCCGCGCTGCTTCGA
>CBDUBO010000525.1:0-2363 GCA_965365405.1 uncultured Rhodothermales bacterium
CCCCACCAACTCGGCCACGCCCTCGCGCTTGGCGACACGCTTCTCGGGGTCCTCGTCGGCCCTGCCGCCTTCCGGCACCAGCTCTGGAACCTGCACCTGGGAGCGGTCGCGGCGACGGCCGTGCCCGCTCCCGTCTATCGCGGGAACCCACGCGACCTCGTCGCGGAGGCCGGCGACCTCACCGCCGCCTATTACACTCGGCTTTACGAGGCCTACTGCCCCGCGATGCCCGATGCGGCGGGACGGCTGCCGTTTGATGAGGGCCTCGCCCTGCTCGGCGAACTCCTGGCGGAACGGCATTTCACCTTTGATCCGGTAGCCTCCCTGCCCGACGCGCACATCTACCAGGCCCTGCATCCGGAAGGGGTCGTGGGGCTGCGCGTTGCCCCCGTCGCCGGGCATCTTTCGCTTCCACAGAGCGTCCTGCCCTTTACCAGCCCGCCTGTGTCGTGGGCGCCTCTCGTCTTCGGACTGCTCATCCCGCCGACCGCTCCGCAGCACCCATAGCCCTTTTACCTCGCTATGCCGACGCCCTGCGCCTGCACCCGGCGCCAACCACGGCCCGCGCCGCGCGAGGGACCCGGAGGGTGGAGGGGCAGCAAAAGGCCCAGCCGCAGGCTTGGGCCACAGGCGACTCGTCCACCTCCCGCGTGAGCAGTGGATTGCTGGTGCAGCACGCCACGTCCCTGCAAGCGGAAGTTTGCATGAAGCCTTCGCCACACGCGGCTGGATGGATGGCCGCTGACCCGCCTTCTCGGCGAGGTGCGCCATAGTAGAAGAGGGCCCCTCCCCTTTCCGCCTTCAACTCCCACCGCCATGTCCAGCCTTTCAACCCCAACCGACCCTGTGGTGCTGCTGCAGCAGATCGCCGACACCCTCTCGGCGCTTACCACGCGCCTTGCTGCCCCCGCACGTCCCGAGCCGCTCATGACCATTGACGAGGTGACTGCCTACCTCAACGTGAGCAAGCGCAGCGTCGAGCAGCTTATCGCCGAGGGGCACCTCAAGCCCCTCTACGTGCTCCGCGTCCGCCGTTTTGCGCGCGAAGCCGTGGACGCCTTCCTGCGCACCAGCCGGCGCCGCGCGGCCTGATCACCGTCCCGTTTCTTCCCTCACGTCCACCATGCCCACCCTCCGCAAGAAAGGCCAGCACTTCTACGCCCTTTTCTACGACCCCGACCGGCGTCCCAAGCAGAAGTCCATCACCCTCCGCACCAAGAACCGTTCGGCCGCGCTGCGCCGCCTCGCCACGCTCGAAGCCGACTACGCCGCCGGCCGCTTCGATCCGTGGTCTGACCCGGCCCCGGAAACGGGGCTCGCCCTCGACCAGGCCATCGCGCGCTTTCTGGATCAACCCGGCAGGCGTCCCAAGACGATTGCCGGCTACCGGGACGTGCTGGGGCGCTTCGCGGCGTCGCTGCCGCCGGGAGTTGCCCTTGCTGCCGTCACCGCGGACCACGTCGCCACGTTTCTCGACCGCCCCGCGCTGGCCCCGGCATCGCGGCAGAGCTACTTCCGCCACCTGCGTGCCTTTTTCCGCTGGTGCGGAAAGCAGGCCCTGCTCAAGCTCAACCCCGCCGAGCGCGTCACGCCCCCGGCGGCTGGACGGCGGGAGGCGCCCTTCTTTTCCCCGAAAGCCCTGCAAGCCCTCGTGGATTCCATCGAGACGGCGGGCGAGAGGTGGCTGGCCGACGTCGTGCGCGTGGCCGTCAGCACCGGGCTCCGGCGCGGCGAACTCGTCCACCTGCGCTGGCGAGACGTGGACCTGGACGCCGGATTCCTCGTCGTCCGTAACCGCGAGGACTTCCGCAGCAAGAGCGGCCACGACCGCCGCGTTCCGCTTGTCGAAGACGCCCTCGACGTGGTCAGCCGGCTTGCTGACGAGCGCGGCGCCGCGCGCGAGGGCTACGTCTTCCGCGGTACGCAGGGCGGCAAACTCAACGCCGATTCCCTGAGCAAGGCCTTTCTGCGCAGCTGCCGCCGCGCGCATGTGCCCGAGGGCCTGCACTTCCACTCCCTGCGCCACACCGCCGCCTCGTGGCTGGTCATGCGCGGAGTGCCCATGTCGGTGGTGCAGGCCATCCTCGGCCACGCCGACCTCGCGACGACGCAGCGCTACAGCCACCTCGCCCCGGCGACGCTGCGCGACGAGATGGCCCGCGCGCTGCGCGAAGTCGGCGTGCGGCAAGGCACCTCCCGGTAGCGCAGCCCGCTCGGTGATCTGGGCTGGACGGAGGCCAGAATCCGTTCCTTACATGTTCCTTAAATCCGCGCGCGACCCTGCATTTCAGCGCATTCCGAGGGGGGTCGGCAGGCGGCACCACCCACAACGCAAAAGCCCCGAAATCGCCGTTTCTGGCTGA
>CBDUBO010000526.1:0-2351 GCA_965365405.1 uncultured Rhodothermales bacterium
ATTTCGGGCGTGGTGCCCGCCGTGAGCCAGAGCGTCAGGTCGAGGCTGTCCATTGCAGCGAGACGACTTTCGGCGCGGCGCACGAGTTCGCGGTCGTTCCAGTAGAGCGCCGGGTCCATGGCCATGTAGCGGCTGAACAGGGTGGGTTCCAGAAAAAACGTCTCCACCACGAAGCTACCCGCCGCCGACTCGCCCACAATGGCGCGCCTGTCCGTAACGCGGTAGCGCCGCTCGATTTCGGGGATGAGTTCGGTGCGGATAAAGGTTCGGAAGTTGCCCGATCCACCCGCCTGCGGGGCCATCTCCAGGTCGCGGGCCACCGTCGTCGGGCCGTTGAGGTCGCGGCGGCGCACGGTGTTCTCGATGCCGACGACGAGAAGCGGCGCGATGGCTCCCGCCCGCACGAGGCTGTCAATGGTGCCGGCGATGTGCGGGAAATCCTCCTCGATGCCGCCGTCGGGCATGTAGAGCACCGGGTACGAGGCGTCGCCTTCCGCGTAGCCGGGCGGCGTGTACACGTTGATGCGCCGCAGTTCGCCCACGGCGGCAGAGTGCAGCGTGAACGTGTCGTGGGGCGGATCGGTGTCGCGGAGCGGGGTAGGGCCCTGCGGCGCGGTGCGCGTGCATCCTGCGGCGGCGCTCAGTACGAGAAGAAAGGCGAGGAGGGCTGATAGACGCGGCGCGGGGCGTGGAAAGCGTAGCATCGGAACAGGGGGCGTGAGGGCCGGCAAGGTAACGTGATGCACAGGCCTGCGGGCAGGAGAGGGCCACTTCTCGCGGGGCAGAACTGCGCCGCGTTTCCCCGGCACAGCGTACCGGCCTGGCCCTACGGCCAACCAGCGCCGGGAGCCGGGGCCTCTACTGCCTCGACGCGGCCCTGGGGCGTCGGCTCGGCCCCTGGCTCCAGATCTCCCCACGCATTGACGGCGACGAACAGCGTGCGCCGATCCGGCCCGCCAAGTGCGCACGCAAAACATCCCTGGCTGAACGGGGCCACGCCGAGCACTTCACCACCCTCGCGCACGCGCACGCACCGTTTGTTCGGAACGTCCGCGTACCAGACGGCGCCGTCGGCGTCGAGGCAAATTCCGTCGGGGTAGCCGTCGAGCGCAGCCCAGACCCGGCGATTTGAGAGGCTTCCGTCGGGCTCGATGCTGAAAGCCGTGAGCCGGCTGGCCCACGACTCGGCCACGATCAGCGTCGCGTTGTCGGGCGTCACCACCATTCCGTTCGGGAACGCGAGGTCGGTAGCGACGCAGCGGACGGTGCCGCCGGGCGTGACGAGTGCGACGACGCCGGGGTTCTGACCTGCGGGAGGCGCGCCGGGAAAATCGAACCCGATCGAGTTGACGTACGCGCATCCCCGCCCGTCCACAACGATCTCGTTCCAGGGTTTGCGGGTGATGGGGGCGAGGTCCGCGTACGGGGCGAGGGATCCGTCAGGGGTGCCCTGGAGCACAGCCGCGTCGCCCCCTGAAACCACGAGCAGGCGGCCGTCCGGCGTCCAGTCGAACGAACACGGCGACGAGGGCACCGGGAGCGTTTCTTCCCGCCTCCCAGACGCTGAGGCCGCGATGATCTCGCGCGCCTGCCAGTCTGCCACCCACAACCGCCCACCATGCCAGCGGGTAGATTCGGGAAACCAGAGTCCGTCGAGAACCGCGCGGGGTGAGTGCATGTGGGGGATGGATAAACGCGTAGGGTCAGCCGGGCGCGGGGACGAAGCGCTATACCTGCATCGTTTTCCACGTGCCGCGGCGAAACAGCCAGATGCCCACGAGCGCGGCGGCCGTCTCGCCAGCCACGACCGACCAGAACACGCCGCTCACTTCCAGCCCCGTGTAAAAGGCCAGCACGTAGGCAAGTGGGATTTCAAGCAGCCAGAAGCAAAAGAGGTTGATCTTCGTCGGCGTCATCGTGTCGCCCGCGCCGTTGAAGGCCTGCGGCATCACCATGCCCCAGGCATAGATGATGTAGCCGTAGGCCATGATGCGCAGCGCGTCCGTGGCCACGGCCACCACGCCAGGTTCGTCGGTAAAGAGTCCCACGAGCCATTCGTTGAACACCAGGTAGAGGAGGGACACCACGCCCAGAAAGGCCATGTTGGCCCACCCTGTGATCCACACCGAGCGCTCGGCGCGGGCGGGCTGCTTTGCTCCCAGGTTCTGCCCCACCAGCGTTGCCGCCGCGTTCGACAGGCCCCACGAGGGCAGGAGCGTGAACAGGAAGATGCGCACGGCGATGGTGTAGCCCGCCACGGCCTCGCTGCCGAACTCGGACACGATGCGCACCAGCCCGATCCACGACGACGTGGCGATGATGAACTGCCCGATGCCGCCCAGCGACGTTTT
>CBDUBO010000527.1:0-2349 GCA_965365405.1 uncultured Rhodothermales bacterium
CCCCGGCATTTTCTGCCGGATCGACCTACTGGTCACGCTGCTGCGCAGCCAGTTGCCGACGGGCACCCCACTGGAAACACACGACTTATACATTTGGCACCCCCCCGCCCGCCGTGGCAAACTGGCCCTGGCAGTGGGGCGCACCCGTGCGCGATGGCGACGGCGATCCCAACAACTACAACCTCGCAGGCGGCGACCGCCCCGACCTGCGCGGCCTTGACATGAAGTGGTGGGTGCTCAACGATGCCGCCGGACCGCACCATGTTACCGGCGCCGCCCCCATCGGGATGCAGATCGGCGTCTCCGCTTTTGCCGACGACGCATCGCCTGTGCTCTCTCGCACCACGTTTCTGCGCTACCAGCTCACGTACCGGGGTACGCAGCCCCTCGAAAACGCCTACGCCTCGCTGTGGCTCGACGCCGACATCGGCAACGCTGGCGATGACTACGTGGGCAGCGACCCCACACGAGCCCTGGGATATGCCTACAACGCCGACAATGTCGACGAGGGGCCGGTGGGCTACGGCAGCGCGCCGCCCGCCTTCGGGGCCGTCGTGCTCGAAGGATTGACAGGCCAGACACTCGACGCCTTCGTCCTCTACAACAACGACTCGCATCCCCAGAACGGTAATCCGACCACGGGAACGACCGAGTGGTACAACCTGATGCGCGGGCGCTGGAAAGACGAAACGCCCATCCAGAACTGCGGCGACGGTCTGGGCGAAAGCGCCTCTTGCCAGCCCACCGTGCTCATGTATCCGGGCGACCCTGTTGCGGGAACGGGCTGGAGCGAGCGCAACCTGTACCCGCAAACGAATCCAGGGCAGCAGAATCCACCTGGCGACCGCCGGATGCTCGTTTCCGTAGGCCCGGCCACGTTTCAGCCTGGCGAGACGCGCGAGGTCGTCTTCGCGCTCGTGTGGGCGCGGGGCACAAATCACCTGGATTCGATCACCAAGCTGCGTGAGGCCGCCGACGAGGTGCGAGCGGTGTGGGCGCAGACGGGCCTTTACAACGTGCCCACGCCGCCCGCGCCCACGGCCGCGCCTGCACTGGTAGCACCGGCAGACAAAGCTACCGGCCTGCCTACCGAGGTTACCCTCCACTGGGAACCCGTACCGGAGGCCACGGCCTACGTAGTGAACGTGGCGCTGGCAGCATCAGAGACGGCACCCGCACGCGCAGCGCTGCTTTTCAGCTCATCCAACGCGATCACTGTCAACTTGGCCGATACAGCCCGCTTCGGCCCCATGGGAAGTTTCGTGGCGTGGAGCGTCAGCGCGGTGAATGCTGGAGGCTACGGTCCTCTCAGCCCCACGAGAACGTTCACGACGACGGGCCAGGCGCTCAGCGGCGTAGTAGGCGGCGTCGCGGACTTTCTCACCGTCGCCAACGGCGGGGGGCCACTCAGTCCTCCTGAGGCCGGAGCCTTCGGTTTTGGGGGCTTTCCGCTCTCTACCACTGCCGACCGGCCCAACGGTACCCGTCAGCAAACGACGGGCGGGCTGACCGCTGGGAAAGGCTGGGGCGTCCACACCTTCGGCATTTACACCACGTTCAGCGATTGGCTCAGCCGCGCCACGCGCAATGGCGCCAACATGGCTGCCATTGGCGGAGACAGCTACGAGTGGCGCTTCACGGGTTCCTCCGTCGCGCGGCGGGCCTTCGACACCGGCGCGGAAACGATGACGGTGCCTTTCGAGCTGTGGAACGTGGGCCCGGACGCTGCCGACCCCAGCGACGACTACCGCATGATTCCCTACGTCTGCGAAACGGCGTGCACCGCGGGCGGGGTAGATGGCACATTCGACATCGGAGGGGACAGTCCGCTCTCGGGCGGTGCCGACGACCCCATCTCGGACGCCGTGTACTGGTACAAGCCCAAAAACACCGCGCCGGGCACGGTGGGCTACGATGCCTTTGCCGCCGACGTGGCCTCCGGCGACGCTTCCCGCTACGGGAGCAGCGTGGGCGACGAGGTGTTTGCCCGCACCGTGCTGATGGCGTGGAATTTCGGTGCCGCAGCGCCGTACCCGCAGACGACTCCAGAAGCGGGCACCATTTTCCGCATAGTCGGGCAGACGCCCAACATCAGCGCACCCGTGCCTACCGGCCCCGCGGCGGGCGCGCAGCTTTCGGGCACGGCAACGCAGCTTTTCTGGAGCGAGCCCACCCTGCCCGAAGGCACCGTTCGCATCGTGGAGCTCGCCCGCGACGATGCCTTCACCGATGTGGTGCGGCAGGACACGCTTCAGGTCGGCCCACCACACAGCGTGTGGGGGCTCGTACCGGGCACCACGTACCACTGGCGCGTGCAGCAGCAGGCGGGCACGGTGGCCGGGCCCTGGT
>CBDUBO010000528.1:0-2338 GCA_965365405.1 uncultured Rhodothermales bacterium
TGCGACTCGCGTTCAGCGAACCCGTGCAAACCGGCTCGCCCATCGTGACGGTGAAGCCGCCCCGCGCGCGGGCCGCTGCCGCCTCGGCTGCCGAGGTAGCGCGCAGGCCCAGGTTGCCCAGCACGTCCTGCAGGGGCTCACCATGGGCGGGCGGAGCCGTCAGGCCCAGCAGAAAGCGCGCGTCGTTTACCACTTCAGCCCCGGCGGGGTTGGCGAGGGGCACCTTGATTACCTCGACGCGGAAAAGCGCCGTGTTGGGGTCTTCGTCAGGGGGCGCATTGGAGCAGCCGGCCAGTTCTTCGCCCGCCCGCACCTGCGCCGTACCGGAAACGTAGATGTACACGTTCTCCGGGTCGTTGGCGTCGGGCACGAGCGTGTGCGTGTGCGAGCCGCGGCACGTCTGCACCGCGGCTACCTGCTGCGGCTGGTCGAGGTTGGTGATGTCGAAGATGCGGACGCCACGGAAGCGCTCGTCGCTGACTTCGGACTGCACGCCTTCCGGCCCGCAGTCGAGCCGTCCCCGCGTTTCTTCGACCGACATGAAGAGCAGGTTTTCGTGGACGGACACGTCCCCCTGGCCCCCTGGGCACCGGATGGTGAGGCGCAGCCGGGGCGTGGCGGGGTTGGAGATGTCCCAGATCTGAACGCCGCCGAAGTTGCCCAGGAAGAGCGTGTCGCCCTTGAAGGCGAGGTCGCTGTTCATCAGGCCGAAATCGCCGATGTCTTCGGGGTTGAAAAAGCCCTCGGGACGCGGCACGTTGGCCACGAGCCGGAGGTTGTAGCTGGCCTGACCGGCGTCCTGCCAGCCGGCTTTCAGCCCCACGCGCGGATCGCTGGAAGCAGCGTGGGTAGCGCCGTGGTTCTGGTGCTGAGCCTGCACCCCTGCGGGCGCGAGCAGCAGGACTGCCGCAGCCAGCAGAAGCGGGAGCGGCATACGAAGGAGAGGGTTCATGGGCGTAGAGGCGGTTGGGATGGGGAAGACTTAGCGGGTGCGAAGAATCGAAGGTAGGGGCGGCACGTCCAGCATCGCCAGCATCCGGTGGATGTCGGCGCGCTGGTCGGCGTCGATGTCGGTGGCTATGCGGTACACGTCCGGGGCCTGCGCCGATCCCTGGGCGGCGAGCAGATCCGCCACCATGAGAAGTCCGCCTTCGTGGTGGCGGATCATGTACTGGAGAAAGAGCCGGTCGAACTCGGCCCCTGTGGCGGCGGCGAGGCGCGCCATCTCCTCGGCGTTGAGCATTCCGGGCATGAGCGGATGGTCGCCCCCGTGGCTCATGGCGTCGTGGTTCATCGTGCCGTGATCCATGCCGTCGTGCTTCGTGGTTTCGTGGTTTGCGCGGTGCTCGCCGCCGGTTTTTCCGTGCTCGCCAGTTGTGTCGTGTTCGGCCTCATGCCGCGTGCCGTGCGCAGGCTGCCCGGCATCCGCGGTGCCGCGCTGGTGCAGGGCCAGTTCCGGGACGGCCTCGCCGCGCTCGCGCAGCCAGCGCTGCATCCACGCGATCTCGTCGCCCTGCGACACCTCGATGCGCTCGGCCAGCATCAGCAGGGCGCGGTTGGTGGTGCGTGTGGGCGCGAGGGCCGTCATGTCGAGGGCCTGGCTGTGATGGTGGATCATGCCCTGCATGAAGGCTACGTCCTGCGCCGTGTGAACGGGCGGGGAAACCATCACGGCGGCGTCCACGACGTGGCTGGGCTGGCCTGGCGCGCCGGGGCGGATGGCAGGGGCCGGCTGCTGGGCCCTGGCGGGAAGGGAAGAACCCCAAAGGAGCAGCAGCAGGGCGGAAAACAGAAAGAGGTTTTTCATGGCGCTTGGTGGCAGGTGCAGGAAAACGCTACGCGCCTCGCCGCGCCGGGTGCCGAGAAAACGTCGGCCTGCGGAGGCGCGGCAGTTGCGCTACATCCGCCAGGCATCCTCCAGCGGCCCGACGGCGAAGCGCGCCACGTCTGGCTGACTTGCAAGCCACCCTTCGGCGGCGTGCCGGTCGGCTTCGTCCGTGCTGCCGCGTCGGGCGCGGGCCACGAAGCCGCTCCACGCCCGTCCGCTGCCCCCGCCGCCGAAGGTCAGCCCGCGCGGCTCGATCACTTCCACGATAAAGCGGTCGAGCAGCGTTTCGGCCCGGCTTTCCGGCACGTCGGCGGCGGCGGTGGCCGCCACGGTGAAACCATCCTCCTGGAACTCGCCCTTTCTGAGCTTTTTGCGCAGGCGCTTTTTCATGCCGACCTCCGCGCGCCGTACCAGTCCAGCACCCACACCACCGCCCACAGCGCCGCCAGGCCGTAGAGGTGGCCTGCCACCAACATTCCGGTGCCGAGGGCGTAGAGCACGTGGTACACC